>CAYVTB010000116.1:0-6661 GCA_964454365.1 uncultured Bacteroides sp.
CTTGCAGAAATTCGTCAGTCTCTTTTCGACATAGCTCAGAGAATTGACAAAGATCTCGAGTTCCGAGATAAGCTCACATTTATATTCTTCTCCACGGTCGCCGAAAAGCTTGAGCGCGTCGGCTTTGCTGATGTCGGCGCGAACGATTTTTTCCTTGCGGCGGGCAAGTTCAAGCATCTTGTTTTCGATCTTTGCAAAGTCGTCGGCTGTGAGCTGGTGCTCTCCCGGGTCGATGTCATAGTAGAAACCATTCTCAACGGCGGGACCGATGCCGAATTTCACGCCGGGATAGAGTTCCTGAAGAGCCTCGGCGAGAAGGTGGGCCGACGAGTGCCAGAAAGCATGCTTGCCCTCGGGATCCTCCCATTTGAAGAGCTTGAGCTCGGCGTCGGCATCAATGGGGCGGGTGAGATCCCATTCCTGATCGTTGACCGATGCTGCAAGAACATCCTCGGCAAGTCGCGGACTGATTGAACGTGCAATGTCGAGGGGAGTAACTCCGGCCTCAAACTGCTTTACGCTTTTATCGGGAAAAGTAATATTTATCATCTTTAAAACGTTGGTTAAGAGCCCATTGAGTGTCATAGGACGTCAAAGGGCCGAAAGTCAAGCGCAAAGGTACTAAAAAGTTTTGAATTAACAGTGGTTTAGCTCCGATTTTTCGGCGAAAAAATTCACATTTCTTGTACTCCGGCGACATTATTAAAAGAGCCCTCTTGCACAGGCGGGGAAATTATGCTACTTTTGCCACATGAAGAAATTAGCAATAATCATGCTTGCGGCCGCTCTTGGAACATGTTGTGCAGCCGCCTGCACCTCTGCAATAGTAAGCGCCGCCAAGTCGGCCACCGGCCGTCCACTGCTGTGGAAGCACCGCGACACGGGCGCTCCCGGCAACTTTATCGCCCGCGTCGCCGAGACAGATTCAACTATCGGTTATACAGCTCTTTTTAATGACGGGGACTCGCTGCTGGCTGAAGCCTGGATGGGAATGAATGACGCCGGCCTGGGAATCATGAACACCGCTTCCTACAATCTTATGCCCGACACGGCCAAGCTTTGTGACCGTGAAGGTGCCGTGATGTCGGCTGCTCTTGCAACTTGTCGCACAGTCGACGACTTTCAGGCTCTTCTTGAGCGTCTGCCCAAGCCCCTGGGTGTGCAGGCCAATTTCGGCGTAATCGATGCCCAGGGCGGGGCAGCATATTTCGAGACCGACGACCACCGCTGGACTCGCTTTGATGTCAGCGATGCTCCGGAAGGATACGTCGTCCGCACCAATTTCTCCGTGACCGGCGACGGAGGCAAGGGCTACGGCTACATCCGTTACAATACCGCGCGTCATATTATTGAAAATGATACCGTCTACGGTTTCACTCCGGCACTATTCACCGAAGGCCTGTCGCGCTCGTTCTACCACAGTCTCACGGGTCATGACTACCTTGCCGAGGAAGCCGAGCATCATGTAGCCGACGGTGATTTCATCCCCCGCAATATTTCGACGTCTTCAATAGTTATCGAAGGGGTCAACAGCCCTGAAGATGCACACGGCATGAATATGTGGACCGTCCTTGGTTATCCTCCCTGTTCACCTGTCAGGCTGGTGACACTCGTAGACATTCCTCAAGATCTCGGCCCGGCTCTTCCGGGATGGCGCTCGCCGGCCTGCGAGCGCGCCATGACACTGCGCCGCAGCCTCGCGCCCTATAAAGGTGGCAGCGGACGCTCATATATCAGTCTCGACCGCCTGCGGCCTATCGTGAAACGCATGCACGAGGCATCGATGGTTGAGTACGAAAAAAAATAATCTGCTTTCTGTAATTTTTTCAAATTGCCGGCGTCATATAGGTAGAAAGTAACTGAAAAAGCAATGAACTCTACCGAGCGCCGACAGCAATTCCTCGAGCTGGCCGACAGATATAAGTCGGTCATCGCAAAGGTGTGTTCTGTCTACAGCTCGGCAGCGATGCCTTTCGCCGACCTTTATCAGGAAGTAATGATCAACCTGTGGTCGGGCCTCGACAGTTTCCGCGGAGATTCCAAGATGTCGACGTGGATCTATCGTCTCGCGCTCAACACCTGCATCACGATGCAACGTCACAACCGCCGTCACAACCCCGACGCGCTCCCCCTCGATGCCGGCTTTGACATTCCCGACAACGAAAGCGATGCCGAGGATCTCCGCATGCTCTATGCCCTGATAGCCCGTCTCGACCCGGTCGACAAGGCGCTGATAACATTGTGGCTCGACGAAAAAAGCTACGATGAGATTTCTGCAATTATCGGTATATCAAAAGCTAATGTCGCTACGCGCCTGTTCAGGGCCAAACAGCGTCTATCTCACCTCGCCATGGATGATTGACATCCATAACACTACTGCTTAAAACCTATGGACGAAAACCTTGAAAGATTAAAACAAAAATGGCAAAAACTGGCCGTCGATGACGAGCAGCTGCGGGAAGCCAACCGGCGTCTTTCCGAGAAGCTGCAGCAGGAACGTGTCACAGGTCTTCAGGACCGGCTTGCACGGCGTGTCGGCCGAGACCGCTGGATGGGATTGTTCTTGCCATTTATAGCTCCGGGATTGAATCATCTCATTAACCTCCCGGTTGCTCTCTGTATAGCTTATGCAGCCTTCGGCCTTATAATGTTTGTTCTTAACAGCCTGTTGTATAACTATATCAAAGAGGAACGTCTCACCACCATGCCGGTCGTTAACGCTCTTGAGCGAGCCACCCGCATAAGATACAATCAGCAGCGCGTGAGGGCGGTAGGTTTCTTGATAGGCATCCCGCTGATTCTTGCAATGATGTTTTATATTATGGAAGGAGAAGACGGGTTATATATGCTCTACGGCGCGATAGTCGGCCTTGTGGTCGGTCTTGGTATCGGGATTCCCAAGATGCTCACCAACCACAACATTGCCCGCAATATAATCAAGTCGCTGCGCGACCCTCAAGTCGACGATATATCGGAAGATTAGACATAGAATAAATAAAAACGTTCACGCCCCCGGTCTTTTCTGAAGCCGGGGGCGTGAACATGTTATGACTCTAATCTAAGAAGAGTGGGGGAACGGTTATGCTACCATGTGGATTGCTAAATCGGTGAGCCAGATCCACAGCGGGCAGAAACCGATGAAGAGAATTACCGAAAGGGTAAGCGATGAAGTACCGGTAGCAACGTAAGTGTTGTATTCGTCGGCGATGATGATACCCGAGAATGCCGGGGGAAGAGCGGCGGCTACAACAAGCATCTTGAGGTTGAGCGGGTCCATGTGGAAGAGAAGACCGAGCACGAGCACTACAAGAGGCATTACGATCATCTTCATGATAGAACCTAAGACGGCCTGCCAGTTGAGGGAGAACTTGATAGCCGAGAGGGTGATACCGGCCGAGAAGACGGCCATCGAGGCGTTAGCCTTGGCGATGAGGTCAAACGACGGGCTGAGTTCCTTAGGCCAGGGTATCCCGACCAGTACCCATACCACAGCGAGGATAGGAGCCCATGCCACAGGCTGGGCAAGAGCGTGGAGAACAGGTTTCCAGGCACTCTCCTTCTTGGCGGTGGAACCGGGGTTCTGCTTCTCGAGAGAAGCGTTCATCAGCGAGAGACCTACAGGGATACCGATTGCATTTACCACGATACCGACGATGGCGACTACGAGAGCGACTGAGGGGGAAGTACCGAAGATAGGTTCCAGGACGGCAAATCCGAGGAAGCCGATCGTAGGTGAACCACTGATAAGGGCTGATACTGCGGCGTCAGCGCCGGTATTCTTCTTAAAGCAATATCTGAAGACGAAATATACCAGCATAAAGCACGCCATGATACCTATCGTCGACACGATGGTGAGCGTTGCATCGCGGGCAAGGTCTTCGCGCGAGGCCTGAACGATTGAAACGAACAAGGCTGCAGGAAGTGCGAAGTCAAGCACGACTTTGTTGAACTGCTTGGCGTCGGCACCCGAAAAGACATTTCGCTTGCCTGCAATGTAGCCCGCCAGCATAACGACTATGATAGGCACAATCGCATATAGGATAACGTGAGAAAGTCCCATAATAAATAGTTTTTGTCAGTTAATAATAGGGTTGACTATGCGTGCTGTTAAACGGTATATTCAATCAGCGGAGCAGGATTCAGATAACCGATGTGACCTGATTCCTTGCCGGAATCTGCACCAAGCTGGACATCGATGAGGCAGGGCTTCTTGGAAGCGATGGCCTGCTCGAGGGCTGTCTTGAGATCGGCGGGGTTGTCTACGCGGTAACCCTGGGCACCGAATGCCTTGCCGATCAGGTCATACTGGGCATTGATATCAAGAGTGGTAGGTGCGGGAGCATCGCCGCCTGAAGGATTGACACCGATACCGTTATAGATACCGCCGTTGTTGAAGACTACTACAGTGACAGGAAGTTTGTAGCGGCAGATGGTTGCGAAATCCATGCCTGAGAAACCGAAGGCCGAGTCACCTTCAACTGCTACTACACTCTTGCCGGTAGCGACGGCTGCACCTACGCAGGAACCCATGCCCATACCCATGATTGACCATGTCGCGCAGTCTACGCGGTGACGGGGAAGTGACATGTCGACGCTGTCGCGGGTATCGTCGAGGGTATTTGCACCTTCGTTGACGAGGATAACGTCGGGATTGCTTTCAAGAATAGGCTTTACAACCGACAGAGCGGTCCAGTGGTTCATAGGCATTGCAGTCGCAGCAGTTGCAAGGCGTTCCTTGAACTTGGCGTTCTTCTGGGCGCTTTCGGCCTGCAGCGAGGTAAGCCATGCGGGATCTGCGCTCATTGTCTTGCCCTTGAGGCCGGCGAGAATCATGTCAAGAGATTCACCCATCTCGCCTACTACAGGAGCGGCGATAGGAACGTTGCGGTCGATTTCGGTAGGCTCGACGTCAAGCTGGACAAACTTCATGTCGGGGTTCCACTTGCCGCGGCCGAATTCAAGCATCCAGTTGATACGGGCACCGATTACGATGACGACATCGGCCTTCTCCATGATGGTCGAGCGGCAGCTCAGTGCGCTGTAGGGACCGGCATCGGGCATCAGGCCCTTGGCCATTGACATTGCGAGATAAGGAATCTTGTAAGTCTCAACGAGTTCCTTGATCTTATCGTCGACCTGAGCGTAAGCTGCGCCTTTACCGAGAAGGATAGCGGGACGCTTGGCCTGTGAAATGATTTCTACGGCGCGGTCCACGGCGCTCTGGGTAGGAGCTACGGTCGATGTGATATCTACGGGTTCGTAGAAAAGCTTCTCTGCGTCGGCTGCATCCATGATTTCAGCGAGGGCGGGAGTTGTCATGTCGATATAGACACCGCCGGGACGACCGCTGACGGCTGCGCGGTAGGCGCGGGCCACTGCGGCAGGAATATCCTTGGCATGTGAGCAACGGAAAGCTGCCTTTACAAGAGGACGGGCGGTATTGAGCTGGTCAAGCTGCTCGTAGGTACCCATGTTCATGTCTACCATAGTAGGATCGGAGGCGCCCGAAATCTGAATCATAGGATAACAGTTGACGGTTGCATTGGCTGTCGCTGTGAGGCCGTTCATGAAGCCGAGCGAGGAAACTGTCAGCAGCACACCGGGCTGTTTTGTAAGGTAGCCGTGGGTTGCAGCTGCCATGCCGGCCTGCTGTTCAAAACGGAAACCATAGTAGTTGATGCCGATTTTCTGCATAGCATAAGCGGCCTCGGTGACGGGAATGCCTACGAGACCATAAACATCCATCAGGCCAAGGCGCTTGAGTGACTCAGCCAGGATGTACATACCTGTAACCTGTTCAGGGAACTTGGGGGCGGCAGGTGTATTCTGTGTTGTTGTGTTAGCCATAACTGTATTGAGTTTTGGTTGTTGAATGATGAATTTTGATGAAATGAAATAATTTAAAAATATAACCGGCTTCCCGGAAAACCCTTCCGCGGGGTAGGGTGGAACGGTTTCGGGGAGCCGGTCGCTTGTCAGTCTTTACAGTATGGCTTTAATTACATCTTGCCATCAACGGGTTCTGTAGTACCGTTTGCTGCAAAAGCTTTGATCTGATCTGCGGTATAACCGAGTGAAGTAAGGATTTCTTCGTTGTTACCGCCCAGTGTAGGAGCGGGACCATAGGTAGGCTGGTAGTTGCTCATCGTGAACGGGCAACCTACGGTTACGAATTCACCGATTTCACCGCCCTGGTTGATCTTGACGAGGGTATTGCCATCATAGAGGCTTTCATCGGTCATAAGTTCCTTGGTTGAGATTACGGGACCTACAGGTACACCTGCCTTGCCGAGGATTTCAGTTACTTCAAACTTGGTCTTGTCAGCGGTCCACTGGCCGATACGCTGGTAAATTTCCTGTTTGTGACGGTCACGGGCATCGGCGGTGTTGAAGTCGGGGTTGGTCAACCAGTCGGTGAAACCGGTTGCGTTACAGAATGCCTCGAAATCCTTTGCACCACGCTGGAGGATGATGTAAACATAGTTGTTGGCATCTTCAGCGGTATCATAACCGCCGGCGGGAGTACACTTGTAAGTCCAGCCGAGAACGCCGCCACCTTCGATATTACCTGAACGGGGAACGCAATCACCAAACTTGCCGTTGGGGTACTGCGGGAACTGGGTCAGATAACCGATCTTGTCAAGGGTGAGCTGGTCACGGG
>CAYVTB010000117.1:0-6628 GCA_964454365.1 uncultured Bacteroides sp.
CTGGTCGATGGGGAGCTGGTTGAAATTCTGGGGCTCATACTTTGCTACCTGCTGGCCGTCAACACTCAGGGTCTGGGTGAAGTAGCCGTAGCGATAGAGGAAGCCTACTGCTGTCATATCTACACAGCTGTCAGAAGCTTCCTTGATATAGTCACCGGCGAGCACGCCGAGGCCGCCGCTGTAGATCTTGAGACAGTTGCACAGGCCATATTCCATCGAGAAATACGAAACTGAAGGAACGTCCTTGCGCATAGGCTTTGAGAGATACTCGCGCATCTTGCTGTAAACATGGGCGATGCGGTCCATCATTTCTTTGTCGGCGAGAATTTCGTCGATTCGCTCCGAGGGAAGCTGCTGAAGCAGCATCACGGGGTTTTCGCCGGTCTGGCGCCAGAGTTCAGGGCTCAGTTCGCGGAAAAGGGTCTTGCCCTCGCTGTTCCACACCCACCACAGGTTGCGGGCGATTTCGTCAAGAGGCTTCAGCTGCGAGGGGAGTTCAGCTTTTACCGTAATGTCACGCCATACGGGGGCATTGGTTTTACTTACCGGAAGTTTCATGTTCTATAATAATAAGTTTTTATAATTTACTTGGATGATTTATTATTTTTCAAGGCGACATCATAAGCCTTGTGATAGTAATCGATGAATCGGCTCCAGTCAAAAGCCTTCGCGGTTGCCATCGCAGTCTTGGCGACGCCGGCGGCTTTCTCGGGAGTATTTGCCATCAGGGCGGAAATATTGTTGGCGATATCCTCGACAACGCGGTCGTAGTCACAATCGCCGCGATCCACTACACAAACGCCGCAGTCGTCAAAAGAGTTTTCTGTCGTCGATTTAATCCACTGTCCGAAGCCCGAGAGCGACGTCGTCACTGTCGGCACGCCGAAGGCGATACTTTCCAGCGGAGTGTATCCCCAGGGTTCGTAGTAGGAGGGGAAGACAGTTGCATCGAGACCGATGAGCAGGTCGTAATACGACATGTTGAAGATGCCGTCCTTGCCGTTGAGATAACAAGGCACATAGATGAGGGATAAACTGCCGTCGGCCCGCGTCGTTGCGAAGCCAAGGTCGTGGATGCGGCGGTTTACGGCATCATCATTATAATTATGTAAATTATGAGTGATCACGGCGTCAGCCACGCCGGAAAAGTCGCCTGAATCAAGAGCCTTGCGCAGATCGGGGCGCGGACCTGCTACCCAGGCCGGAACCATCACAAAAGCTACGGCCGGACGTGGAGTGCCGCAGTCCTCGATACGGGCGACCGCGTCACAGAAGGCGTCGAGGCCCTTGTTGCGGTATTCACAGCGGCCCGAGGTGGCAAAGAGGAACGTATCCTTTGGAAGATTGCGACCGGTGAGTGCGCAGGCTACGTTGAGCAGCTTGGCGCGAGCATTGCTGCGGGCCTTGGCAAAACGCGTGCGCGCAGGAACGAATCCGGGCTCAAAACCGTTGGGAGTGACAATGTCGGGCTTTCTCTCGAGCAGCTGTTCACATTCTCGTGCCGTCACGTCGCTCACTGTTGTGAAGCAATCGGCTTCCCGGGCTGCGGCTTTTTCGAGTGAATGTTTCGACTCCATGTTGAGCTCGCGCGCCATCTGGTCGCCGTTGTAATTTCTGAGTTGGTCATAGAGAGGCTTGCCGTTGCCGCAGATGCTGCGGCCGATGCTCGTTGCATGTGTAGTGAAGACCGTAGCCACCGAGGGAAGGCGGTCTTTGACAAAAAGAAGACCCATGCCAGTTGTCCACTCGTCAAAGTGGGCGATAAACTTGGCATCCTTGTCCTTTTCATGATAATATTCTACAAGACTTTCTATCACCTCGCCGGCAGCGCGCGAGAAGGCACAAGCCTCGTCATAGTCGCCGTAGGCGTGCAGTGAATCTACACCGAATCGGTTCCACATGTGGGTATAGAATGCATCCTTCGTTGCATAGAGAGCTTCAAATTTCACCAGAATAGCGATCGGACGACCGGGAATGTCCCAGCGGCCTACGCGGATTTCGACGCCCTCGGGCAGCAGCGCTTTTTCGCGCCAGCCGCGCAACAGCGAGGTGCTTTCTATAAAATCGGGAGCCGGATGCTCTTCGCTCCACACATCGGGACCAATGAAAATGAGGCGGTCTTTATATACATCATGGAGACTTTTTGCCTTGGTTGACAAAACGGTATATATACCGCCAACCTTATTGCAAACCTCCCAGCTAACTTCAAAGATATATTCTCTTGCTTTATCGGGCATACACTGAATTTCGAATTTCAAGCCGCAAAGTTAGAAAATTTTTTCTAATTGACCAAGTTATCATCAATAATCGCTGTTGACAATTAATTAAATATTTCTTAAATTTGCATTTCAGACCACTTTTAGACCATTATATTCACACATGTTATATTTTATTTCATTTCTTGCATTCCTGTTGGCGGCCGGCCTCGTCCTGTTGCTTATATTATATAAGGAGCTCTCCGGAAAGGTAGCGTCTCTCAACGAAGAAAACTCTCGCTTGAAAACCTCCCTTGCCGTGGCCGAGCAGCGCCTGGCCGATGAACGGGACATGGCAGCGGACCGTTTCCGAATGATCGCCACCGAGATCGTTAATTCAGGAAGCCGTGTCCTCGAGGATAGGACCCGCCTTGGAATCGAGGCTTTGCTCAGTCCTGTAAAGGAGTCACTTGATATCTTCACAAAAGATTTCAAGGCTTGCTATTCAACTGAACGCAGCGACCGTGACTCGCTCCGCGAAGGCCTCCGCGCTCTCGCCGAGCTAAACCGCGCCACCGGGGACGAAACGCGTCGCCTCGCCTCGGCACTTCGCGGTGATACCGGGTTTCAGGGAAAATGGGGCGAGGCCGTCCTGACCAATATCCTTGAACATGCAGGCCTTGAAGAAGGCCGCTGGGTCGTGTATCAGCAGGCTTGCACGACCGACGACGGTCGCCGGGTTCATCCCGATGCCGTTATCACTCTGCCCGGCGAGCGTAAACTTGCCGTCGATGCCAAGTGCTCGTTGACCGATTATCTCCGTTCCCTTGAGGCGACTGATGATCAATCGCGCGATGCTCTGCTCAAGGCCCATGTCCGCAGCGTTGAGTCTCACTTCAAGGGACTTGCCGAGAAAAAGTATCACACGCTGATCGGGGATGAGAAATTTTCATTTACCGTCATGTTCATGCCCCATGAGGGCGCTTTTGCCGCAGCTATGCAGCAGGACGGCGCCCTCTGGCAACGCGCTTTCGACAGAAACGTAGTCATCGTGTCGCCCACGCTGCTGACAGTCCTGATAAAACTCGTTGAGCAGATATGGATTCGTGAAGACCGCGACAACAATTCGCGTCGTATTGCAGAGGAAGCCGCGCGCATGCTCGATAAGCTTTATTCAGCCTTTGAAGACCTCCTCAAGGTTGGCCGCGATATAGACCGCGCTGCGGAAAGCTATCGCGGTGCCATCGGCAAACTGAATCAAGGCCCCGGTAACGTCGTCACCAGGGCCAAGAATATTGTTGCAATGGGGGCGAGACCCTCGCGTCAGGTGCCCCCGGGTATTGAAAATGATTAACGGTAATCGCTTAATTCCGACTGAAGGCGTTTGCGCGCAAAGAAGATGCGGCTCTTTATAGTTCCCAGCGGTTGGTGCATATACTCCGCGATTTCGGCATATTTATATCCGGCAAGGTGCATCGAGAAGGGGATGCGCATGTCATCCGAGAAAGAATCTATTATTGCGTGAATATCCTTGGCTGCTATGGAGCCTTCGGGTGATTCCAGGCCCGAGTCCTGAGACATGTTCAGTTGATACAGGTCATCGCTGCGGTCGACTACCGTGCGAGATCTCACCTTCTTGCGATAATTATTAATGAATATGTTTCGCATGATCGTGAATGCCCAACCTTTGAAATTGGTGTTGTCGACATATTTGTCTTCGCTGTCGAGCACCTTTAAAGTCGTGTCCTGAAGCAGGTCATAAGCGTCATCGTGATTTGAGGTGAGCATATAGGCAAAGTTCAAGAGATTTTCTTGTACAGCAAGTACCTGTGCCTGGAATGTTTTTGTAGCCATAATAGATTAAGTTTTGGTTTTTATGTTGATGCCCGGGGGCACCTGTGGTGTTTTTTCTATGATATTATAACATTTGAAAACGGCATTTGAAGGTCCTCTGCTTCATTTTTTAGTGTTTTTAACATCAAGTGTGAAGATTGTTTGAAAGCATGAACTTTGCACCCCCGAGGTATGTTTAGTGAATAAATTAACATAACGAACAAAAACATTAAGATTATGCGTATCACATATCTCGCCCATAGTGGCTTCATGGTTTCAACTCCGGATGTGATTATGGTCTTTGATTATAGTCACGACCCGGCCCACAATGTAGTTAAAGAACTCAAGAGACGTCCCGAAACGCCTGTTATTTTCTTTGTCTCAAATCATCAACCCGACCATTATAATGAGGAAATCTTCAATCTCGGTCAGGACCACAACAGAACTTACATCCTCAGCAATGATGTAGAGGCCCGTGACACCAACTCGCGCCTTGCCATTCAGGGTATGAGCGCCGGTGACGTTGTTGAAGACCTTCCCGGCGGTGTTTCGGTTAAGGCATATAGCTCGACCGACAAGGACAAGGGTGTAGCGTTTGACGTTACTCTCAAGGATGGCCGAAAGGTGTTCCATGCAGGCCAGCTTAACAACTGGCACTATAAAGAAACTGTGACACCTCAGGAAAAGGCTCATGCCGAGTCATTGTTTACATCTGTTGTAAACCGTGTCGCTGAGGAAAATCCTGAACTTGATGTGGTTTTCTTCCCCGTCGATGTTCGTGAAGGTGCTGACTTCGCTTCCGGAGCAGCTCAGTTTGTTGACACCGTGAATGTCAAGAACTTCTTCCCGATGCACTTCGATGGTAGTCACGAGCAGGCTTGTGATTTCGCAAACTATCCTCTGAAGAAGAAAGTAGATACCAAGTTCCACGGTCTTTATTCTCCCGGAATGTCAACCGAGGTTTCTTGATATCAAGACAAATATATAATTAACGGGCGCCCTTTAGGAGCGCCCGTTTTTTTTCATTGGCCTACTCGTCAACCTACCTCTGAGGTAGTGATCAAGAGCCGGTTGCCATTTGTATCCGAGACAGCGAAGAGACGTCCGGGACCTTCTTTCACCCCGAGCTTCGTCCGCAGGGTGTCCGATGTGATTTCAAAATTTCTGGCTGTCACGGAAATGCGGGGACGACGACCTGCATAGCGTTTGATATGCTTCGAGGCGTAGGGCAGTACCTCTTCCACAAGAAATGCCCTGCCGGGAAAATATTCCGGAACCGAGTCGGCAAACCACACATGGGTATTGGCCGCGAGCTTTTTAAGTCCGAAGCGCTCTGCAAGCAGCTTCATGGCTCCCGCTTTCATGACGGCCGGGTAGGGATCCAGTATCATTTGGCCTGCCCGTGGAACTCCGTAAACTACCGTAGCATTCTCTTCCATGCTGCGCAGGAAAGAGAAATCAGAGATTCCTTCGGGCGTCACGGTTACGGCACTGATAACCGGCTCCTCAGGACTTTGGCGGAAATTGATTACAAGATCAAGCTCCTTGCATTCCGTTGACGTCCCGAGGGCTATTACCTTTGAAACAGGCGGCAGTAACTTCAGGGTGTGGGTTATATCAAGCATTGGCGATGCTTTTATGATAAGCACGTCGGCTGCTTTCTGAAGAGTAGGGAGCATGGCCGTGACGTCGGGCTCGCAACTATCAAGCGAGTAGGTGCGTCCTCCGTCGCTGTCCCTGCGTGCAGGGTCAATAAAGATAACGTCGGCGTGACATCCCTCTGAAACGAAGTTTTCAATCCAGTCGCGGCAGTCGGCGCAGACAACCGAGATAATGTCGAGCGAGCGGGTATTGTGGCGCAACGCGTCGGCCACCGCTTCGTCTCGTTCGATTGCTGTGACGGCAGAGGCTCGCGTTGCCAGGGCCATCACATCGATTCCCAATCCTGCCGTGAGGTCTATCACGCGGGCTCCGCTGGCAATGAGGGTGGCGTGGAAGGCCGCCAGGGCATCTGAAGTCGACTGTTCGCCCGATAGCGCTGTCGGGAAGATAAACTCAGGGTCACGCTCGAGGGTAGCTTTCAGTTTTGTCCCGAAACGCTTGCGGCAGTCTATCTGTAAAATCTCCAAGGCTCGTTCAGGACCGTATTTGAGTCGCAGACGGGCCGTGTCCTCGCCCTTGTTGGCTTCTATCCACTTGAAAAAATCTTCGTTCATTGTGTCTATCAAAATGGGCCGGCCACAGATATGCACCTGTGGCCGGCCATTATAGTTATAATGTCAATTATTCACCTTTGATGGCTGCGATACCGGGGAGTACCTTGCCTTCGATGGCTTCAAGAAGAGCGCCGCCGCCGGTCGATACATAAGATACCTTGTCGGCGAGACCAAACTTGTTGATGCAGGCTACGGAGTCACCGCCGCCTACGAGCGAGAAAGCCCCGTTCTTGGTAGCGATCACGATAGCGTCGGCGATAGCACGGGAGCCGGCGGTGAAGTTGTCAAATTCAAAGACACCGGCTGGACCGTTCCAGAGGATAGTCTTGAGAATATAACGAAACAGCCGTTGGTGGTCTTATTGGTATTTCAAGAAATACTAAT
>CAYVTB010000118.1:0-4084 GCA_964454365.1 uncultured Bacteroides sp.
CTGTAACCTTCTGATCCGTAGTCAGATGCTCTATTCAGTTGAGCTAGCGAGCCATGCTTGCTTTCGCTTTTGCGGTGCAAAGTTAAACCATTTTTTTTATTCCACAAAATTTTTCTCGCGCAAATTGAGCAAATTTTCAACTGAAGAGTTCTTTTACGGCGTCGGTGACGCGCGAGGCCTCGGTGATGCGGATACTGAAACGCGACGTGTCGATACCTTTCAGATTGCCTGCCGGGACAATGATCTGAGACATTCCCAGCTTCTCGGCCTCGGCAATGCGCTGCTCGATGCGGGCCACGGGCCTTATCTCGCCCGAGAGGCCTACCTCGCCGGCCATGCAGATGTCGCGCCCGGGGGCAATATCGAAGTTGCTCGACAGGATGGCGCAGATCACGGGCAGGTCGAGCGCGGGATCATTGACCTTGATGCCGCCGGCAATGTTCAGGAAAACATCCTTGGCTGCGAGCTTGAAGCCGACGCGCTTCTCGAGCACTGCAAGAAGCATGTTCATGCGCTTGGAATCAAAGCCGGTCACGGAGCGCTGGGGAGTGCCATAGGCGGCCGTGCTGACGAGCGCTTGCACCTCGATGAGGAATGGCCGGGCGCCGTCGACCGTGACGCCGATTGCGACACCCGAAAGGTCGGCGTCGCCACTCGACAAAAGCAGCTCGGAAGGGTTAAGAACCTCGCGCAGGCCCTTCTGGCCCATCTCGTAGATGCCGAGCTCGGCCGTGTTGCCGAAACGGTTCTTGATGGCCCGCAGGATGCGGAACATATATTGCCCGTCGCCTTCAAACTGCAGGACGGCGTCGACGATGTGCTCCAGCACCTTGGGGCCGGCGAGCGATCCTTCTTTAGTGATGTGGCCGATGAGCAGCACCGGCACTGAGGATTCCTTGGCATATTTCAGAAGCCGTGCCGCACACTCCCTCACCTGGCTCACGCTTCCGGCCGACGAGTCGAGAGCCTCGGAAGCAATGGTCTGGATTGAGTCGATGACGACGATACCGGGCTCGAGGCGCTCGATGTGCTCGAAAATATTCTCGAGGGATGTCTCGCAGACCACAAATAGATTGTCGCTGCCACGGCCGAGGCGGTCGGCGCGCAGCTTGAGCTGCACGGCACTTTCCTCGCCCGAGGCGTAAAGTATCGTCTTGCTGCGGATCGAAAGCAGGTTCTGCAGCACGAGGGTTGACTTCCCTACCCCGGGCTCGCCGCCGATGAGCACCATCTCGCCGGGCACAAGGCCACCGCCAAGCACGCGGTTGAGTTCGCCCGAGGGGAGCTTGATGCGGGGCATCTCGCTTGCCGAAATGTCGTTGAGGGCTTTCAGCTCCGAGCGGCCGCCGGCTACCGGCGAGGGCGAGCGCGACGGCGTGGAGCTCACGCGTTCCTCGACCATCGTGTTCCATGCGCCGCACGACGGGCACCGGCCGCTCCACTTGGGCGAGTCGGCACCGCACTCGGCGCACATCCACACGGTCTTATACTTAGTCTTTGCCATAGTTTCGCGAAATATATTGCGACAGCACGATGGCGGTCGCCGTGGCAACGTTGAGAGACTCGGATGTGGGGCGTCCCGGGGGATAGGAGGGAATGAGCAGGCGGCGTGTCACCCGCGCGGCGACGGCGTCGCTGATTCCCTGACCTTCGTTGCCCATAACAATCACGCCCTTGGGGGGCAAGGCGGCCGTGTAGACGTTCTCGCCGTCGAGAAAGGTGCCGGCGATGTCGCCGCCGACAGCCAGGAGCATCGCGGGGAGGTCGCCGTAATATACGTTCACGCGCGCGATGGCGCCCATCGACGCCTGAATCGCCTTGGGGTTGAAGCAGTCGACCGAGTCGACTGACGCGAGGATGGTGTCGACACCCATCCAGTCGGCCGTGCGCATGATGGTGCCCATGTTGCCGGGGTCCTGCACGCGGTCGAGGGCCACGACAAGCCTGTCGCGCAACTCTTCGAGAGGGGGCATATGACGCTCGGGGAGCTCATAGACGGCCATCACGTCGGGGGCAAGCGTCATTGACGACATGGCTCCAATGTCTCCGCGGCCGGCGGGGATTATATCGCAGGCGGCGCGGCCGGCCACGGAGGGATGGGCCTCAAGCCAGTCGCGCGTGGCGATGATATAGCGCGGCTTGAAGGCATCGAGCGTGTCAAGGACACACTTGGTGCCCTCGGCCACGAAGAGCCCCGTGCGCCGCCGGCCTTTCGAGGTGGCCAGCGAGGCAATCTCCTTGCGCAGGTTATTTGTCAGAACGGTCATTGTCAACCTGTAGTTTTAGTATTCATATCCGGCGCGCTTGACGGCGTCGATGTCGGCATCCATATCGGAGCCTACAGTGGTCAACATGTTGCCCATGAGCCAGCCGTTGATGCCGATGTGCAGGGCTTCCTGCTGGACATCGTCGCCGAGGCGTGCACGGCCCCCGGCAAAGCGCAGTACGGCGCGGGGATGGGCCAGTCGCAGGATGGCGATATCGTCAAGAATATCGTCGTCGCTGATCTCGGCCATCCCTTCCAGAGGTGTTCCGGGAATAGCCGATAGGATATTGACGGGAATGGAATCGGGACGGGCGCGACGCAGCGTGACGGCAAACTCGCACACCTGGTCGCGGGTCTCCCCCATGCCGATGATGCCGCCCGAGCAGATTTCAAAACCAATCTCGCGCGCCGTGGCGATCGTAGCGAGCTTGTCCTCGACGGTGTGGGTCGTGCAGAGGTTCACAAAGAGCGACGGAGCCGCCTCGAGGTTGCAATGATAGCGGCGCACGCCGGCATCCCAGAGCTGCTGCAGTTCCTCGCGCCCGAGCAGTCCCATCGAGGCACAGGTATAAATCCCGGTCTCCTCGCCGGCGCGGCGCAACATGCCGGCCATGCGCGAGAGGGCCTCGCCCTTGACCGCGCGGCCGCTGGCCACGAGGGAGAAGCGGCGTATACCGCGCCCGGCGTTGGCCCGCGCGTGGTTGATACATTCCTCCTCCTCGATGATGGGATAAGTGGCGCAACCGGTGTTATAGTGGGCCGACTGGGCACACCACTTGCAATTTTCGCCACAGAGTCCCGAGCGGGCGTTGACGATCGAGCATGTGTCGAAACGTCGCGGCGAGAAAGCGGCAGTCACGGCCTTGGCGGCCTCGCGCAGGGTTGCCGAGGGCACCTCGGCGAGCGCCATGACCTCGGCATCGCTCAGGCCGCGCTCAATGACGGCGGCAGCAAGCGACGCGGCAGTGATATCTTTAGTGATTTTTTCCATTGCATGAGTGATATCGGTCCTCGCGGGGACACTACTTCCCGCGGGGCATCGTTTTAATAATTGACAAGCGACAACCGTAACCCCGCGTAGTTCAGCCCGGGGTATCGGCAGCCGCCTGCTCTCGATGTCTTCTATATTACGGCTCAGAAGTCCATTTCCTCGTAGCCGGCGCCCTCGAATTCCTCGGGGGAGAAGGCTTCGGAGCCATAGAATTCCTCGTCAAAGTCTTCTGCGGCAGCCTTGGCAGCCTTGTTGTCCTTGGCGGCCTTCTGCTCGTTAATCGGGTCGATTTCAGCGAGATCAACCGTTTGGCGCGGAGCCTGGCCGCGGGACAGGGAGCACACGGGATCTTTCAGGGTCTTGCCGGGAGTGAGCTCAATCATTTCCATGAACAGGGCGCGGTCGGTCAGATAATCGAAGACAAAGAGGAGCCGCTGGCCCTCGTCATCGATCATATCCTCGAGCACGGTGTCGTCCATGAGCCACACTTCCTGGTCGCTGTCATTGCCCATGTCTTCATATGTGATTTCTTTCTGCTTCTCCCAGCCGTAGTCACAGAGGAAGAAGGAGTCCATCATGGTCTTGTCCCAGCCGTTTGACTCGCAAATGGCGTTCTTGAGGTCAAGGAAAGTCGCCTGGGCGTCAATCTGAATCTCGCGCTTATAGTTTTCGACTTCGTCAGAAACGATTCTGAATTTGAAAATCATATTATCTATATTTTGAATTTTCGTATTAGGGCAGTTTTTTACATGAAAACGCTCGCGACGCTTTCACCCTGCGAAGATAACAAATATGAAACGAAAAATACAAATAAAAAAATAAAAAAA
>CAYVTB010000118.1:4184-6435 GCA_964454365.1 uncultured Bacteroides sp.
CATCGACGATGAAATTTACTTTAGAGAAGACCGCCCCCGGCTCCGGAGCCCGCGCCGGAACCATCTTTACCGACCACGGCGAGATACCCACGCCCATTTTCATGCCCGTGGGGACCGTCGGTGCTGTCAAGGCCGTGCACATCCACGAGCTCCACAGCGAGATCGAGGCCCGCATCATCCTGGGCAACACTTACCATCTGTTCCTGCGCCCGGGCATGGAAATCATCGAGGAAGCCGGCGGCCTCCACCGTTTCAACGGTTGGGACGGCCCGATCCTGACTGACAGCGGCGGCTTCCAGGTGTTTTCGCTGAGCGACCGCCGCAAACTCACCGAGGAAGGTGCACATTTCCGCAGCCACATCGACGGCTCGCGCCACCTGTTCACGCCCGAGAACGTCGTCGACATCCAGCGCTCGATCGGCAGCGACATCATGATGGCCCTTGACGAGTGCCCCCCGGGCACGGCCGACTATGACTACGCGCGCCGCTCCCTGGGTCTCACCTGCCGCTGGCTGCAGCGCGGCTGGGACCGCTTCAATGCCACGTCGCCTCGCTACGGTCACTCCCAGGCGTTCTTCCCCATCGTGCAGGGTTGCCGTTTCCCGGACCTGCGCCGCGACGCGGCGCGCTTTGTCGCCGACCTCGGGGCCGAGGGTAACGCCATTGGCGGTCTCGCCGTCGGAGAGCCCACGGAGGTCATGTACGAAATGATCGAGGTAGTCAACGCCGAGCTACCCGCCGACCGTCCGCGCTACCTCATGGGCGTCGGTACGCCCGTCAACATCCTCGAGGCTATCGACCGCGGCGTCGACATGATGGACTGCGTGATGCCCACGCGCAACGGCCGCAACGGCCTGCTGTTTACCCCCGACGGGACGATGAACATGCGCAATGCCAAGTGGGCCCGCGACTTCTCGCCCATCTGGGCCGACAGCCCCTGCCACGTCGACCGCGTCTACTCGCGTGCCTACCTGCGCCATCTCTTCGCCGCCGGCGAGATACTTGCCATGCAGATAGCATCGATCCACAACCTCGCCTTCTACCTGTGGCTCGTGACGGAAGCACGCCGCCACATCATCGACGGCACCTTCGCCACCTGGAAGGCCGACATGGTCACCCGCCTGGGCCGACGTCTCTGATTCCCCGATTTCACGCCTGCATCCCATGTTCAAGATCATCGACCGATATATCATCCGCAAGTTCCTCGGCACTTACCTCTTTGCCATCGCTCTGCTGCTGGCTATCGTCGTCATGTTTGACGTCAACGAGAAGTTTGACTCCTTCCTCAAGGCGCCCCTGCAGGCCACGATTTTTGACTACTATGTCAATTTCCTTCCCTACTTTGCCAACCAGTTCTCGCCGCTCTTTGTGTTCATCGCGGTGATCTTCTTCACTTCCAAACTCGCGGGCAACAACGAGATCGTCGCCATGCTCTCGACGGGCATGAGTTTCCGGCGACTGATGCGGCCCTATCTGTTCTCGGCCTTTGTTATCGCGGCCGCCACCTGGATCTTAGGCGCTTACATCATCCCTCCGGCCAATGTCAAGCGCATCGACTACACAAACACCTATGTGCGCAACAAGCGCGTGGACTATGGGGCCAATATCATGCTGATGATCGCCCCCGGCGAGATCGCCTACATGAGCCGCTACGAGAACATCAACAAGACCGGCAACCGCTTCCAGCTCGACCGCTTCGGCGAAAACAAGCAGCTCGTCTCGCGACTCACGGCCCGCAGCATCGGCTGGGATACGCTCTACAGCTGGCGAGTCTACGACTACGTTATCCGCGATTTCCGCGACAACCGCGAATACATCCGCCGCGGATCAGTCCTCGACACGACTATCCCCTTTGAGCCCCGCGACTTCCTCATCGCCAAGGACGACCACGAGAAAATGACCACCCCCGCGCTTTCCACCTATATCGAAAGGCAACGCGGCCGCGGCGTGGCCAATATCCAGAGCTTCGAGGTCGAGTACCACCGCCGCTATGCTATGTGTGCCGCGGCCTTTATCCTCACCATCATAGGCATGTCCCTGTCGTCGCGCAAGGTCAAGGGTGGCATCGGCCTCAATATCGGCATCGGCCTTGTCCTAAGCTTCAGCTACATCCTTTTCATGGCAATCACCCAGAGCTTTGCCTACTCGGGCCTCACGTCGCCGCTGATAGCCATGTGGATTCCCAACATCATCTACACCATCATCGCCATCATTCTTTACCGCCGCGCCTCAATGTGATCGAGGAGGGGCA
>CAYVTB010000119.1:0-6402 GCA_964454365.1 uncultured Bacteroides sp.
TCCCCGGCCAGCCCATGGGTGTATACTTCGGCTATGTCTGCGACGGTATCTTCCAGAGCGATGCCGACGTTGCCAACCACGCAACCCAGAACGGTGCCGCTCCCGGCCGCCTCATCTACCGCGACCTCGACGGCAACGGCGTCATCGACGACAACGACCGCTGCATCATCGGCAACCCCAACCCCGACCTGTCGATGGGTCTTAACCTCTCGTTCAAGTACAAGGCCTTCGCTCTCGACATGTTCTTTGCAGGCGACTTCGGCTTCGACATCCACAACCACATGAAGACCCTGCTGCTGTCAATGAGCACCGGTTACAACACCAACAACCGCGGCATAGGCATCCTCAAGGCCTGGACACCGACCAACACCGACACCGACGTGCCCGCCCTGTCGCTCACCGACGACAACAACGAGGGCCGCTTCTCGAGCTACTTCGTTGAAAACGGTTCTTACCTCAAGATGAAGTATCTGAAGCTCTCCTACACGCTTCCCCGCCACATCATCGGCAAGATAGGCGCTACGAATCTCGACGTTTACGGCCAGGTTGAAAACGTCTTCACCGCCACCAAATATACCGGTCTCGACCCCGAACTGCTCCCCGGCGAATATGGCGCTCGCATCGACAACGGCTCATATCCCCGCCCCCGCACATTCACCATCGGTCTTAACCTCCAATTCTAATCACCTGCAACAATGAAAAGCATTAAAAATATAATAAAGAGCACGCTGTGCGTGGCAACTGTCGCAACCATGGCTGTAGGAACAACCTCCTGCAACGACCTGCTCGACACTAAACCCCAGGGTGTCTTCACCAACGAACAGATCGGTGATGACGAGGCCAGCGACCTCATGACCTCGGCTTATGCAACCCTGATGTGCCATTTCTTCGGCAACAACGAGTCTTTTGCCGGCCCCATCAACAACTGGGTATTCGATGTACGCTCCGACGACGCCTACAAGGGCGGCGGTGAAATGTCCTTCGAGCCCTATATCCACCAGCTCGAGGTTGGCAACGTTTTCAGCGATAACCCCGTAGGCGATTTCAAGTGGCGCAACAACTATTTCTCAATCAGCCGTTGCAACACCGCGATCCGTGCCATCAACGCCTCTGAGTCCATCAGCGATACCGACAAGGCAGCCTACGCAGCCGAAATGAAGACACTGCGCGCCTATTACTACTTCGACATGCTGCGCATCTTCAAGATGTTCCCCTACTTTGACGAGAATGTTGCCGATCCCAGCGAATGCCGCGCCGACCAGTACACCCGCGACCAGATCGCCGAGTTCATCAAGCAGGATCTCCGCGACAGCTACAATGTACTTCCCAAGACCCAGGCTGAGGTAGGTCGTTTCAACCGCTTCGTTGCCGCCGCCCTCCTTGCCCGCGTCGACCTCTTCACAAAGGATTGGAGCGAAGCCGCCGAATATGCAGGCTATGTTATCTCCAGCGGCCAGTACAAGCTTTATGATAACTTCCTCGACATGTCCAAGCCCGAGTTCAACAACATGTGCGAATCTGTCCTCGCCGTGCAGTTCTCCTCGGCCAACTCTCCCGACCAGTACAACTTCAACAACTGTCTTAACTGTACCTACAGCGAAGGCCTCTACGGCAACGGCGACGACTTCTATCTCGCCTCGCAGAACCTCGTTGACGCTTTCCGCACCGACGACAAAGGCCTTCCCTATCTCGACGATGCTACCGGTGTCGATCACATCATGTCGGCCGACTATCCCGGCAACGTAGACCCCCGTCTCGACTTCACCCTGGGCCGTATCGGCATGCCCTGGCGCTCTCATGACTACAACGAGAACTGGTGCCGCAACTTCAACCTCTACGGCCAGTACTCGAGCAAGAAGCCCTACCCCGCTCCCGAATCTCCCTATGTCAAGACCGGTATCGTGCCCTGGGGTGCAAGCTCCCTCAACTGCATCCTCATCCGTTATGCCGACGTGATGCTGATGCGTGCCGAAGCCCTCATCGAACTTAACTCTGAACTCGGCGAAGCCCGCGACCTCATCAATCAGGTACGCGCCAAGGCTGCCCGCTCGGTAAGCGCCACCTACGAACCCGTCGACTGCAACCCCATGATCGCCTTCTACGAAGTGGGCCAGTATCCCGCAACCGGCTGGACTCAGGATTATGCCCGCAAGGCCGTGCGCATGGAACGCCGTCTCGAGCTCGCCATGGAAGGTCTCCGCTGGTTTGACCTCATCCGCTGGGGCATCGTGACCGAGACCGTCAACAAGTACTACAGCACCGAGGTTGAATTCCGCTCCTACTATCAGGGCGCCAACCTCTCGGAGGACGAAGTCCTGCTGCCCATCCCCGTCAACCAGGTTGACAACGCCGGTGATCTTTACAAGTAATCTCCACTCACCTCTTAAAACGATAAACTGCAATGAAAAAAATAACATATAGCCTTCTGGCAATGCTTGTAGCTCTCTGTGGACTGCTCAGCTCCTGCGGCGATTTCGAGCCCCAGGGTATGCCCGAGCTTCCCGAGCTGGCCAAGGTCTCGGATCTGCGTGCCGAAATTGTCGGTCACACCATCAACCTCTCGTGGAACCTTCCGGCAGCTGCAGGAATTGAAAACATTCTCGTAATCCGCAACGGAAACGGCAACTCGCCTGTTGCTCTCGAGCCCACCGCAACTTCCTATTCCGTCCTCGGCCAACCCATGGGCGTGGAAAATCTCTACACTATCAAGGTCCGCTATAAAGGCGGCTATGTTTCGGAAGGCGTCAGCATCAACGCCACCCTTCCCAACGAAGACCTTGCCAATGTCACCAACCTTGTATCGGGCGTTAACGGTCGCACCGTTACCCTCAACTGGACCCTCCCGACCGCTCCCGGCATCACCGGCGTAAAGGTTATCACCAACGACGATCCCTCGACTGCCGTTTCACTTGAAGCCAACTCGACTTCCTGCGAGCTGACCCGCCAGCCCATGGGTAACGTAGTCAAGTACACCGTTCAGGTGGTTTATGACGAATACTATGTTTCCACGGGTGTCAGCACCGAAGTTATGATTGAGGCTGTTCCCTCTAAGGTCGGCTTCCTGATGACAGCCGCCACCATCGCCGATCTCCCCGACGACGATGAACGCGCTGCAGCAACATGGTTTGTCACCAACGACGGCTACGACCTCATCTCTCTCGACCAGCTCTCCACTCTCGATCCCGAAATCTACTCCGTGCTGTGGATCATGGTTGACCGCGTAGGCCTTCCGATGGGCTGGGAGAATCTTCCCGCAGAACTCGTGAGCGAATCTACTCTCGAAGCCCTCCGCACCTACACGGCCGGCGGCGGCAGCCTCTACCTGAGCAACTTCGCTACTCAGCTCACCGTGCCCCTGAACATTGTTCCCGCCGACATGGCTCCCACCGTCTACGGTAATGGTGACGGCGGCGAAGGCGGCGACGTGTGGGTAATCAATCCTTACCTCGGCTGGGACTTCCGCAACGGCAGCGATCAGGGCTTCTATGACCGCACCATGCACGCCATCTACAAGGATCTCACCTTTGAAGATCCCAACGGCTACGGCTACGACAACCTGCCCCTCATCGGCCCGGGTATGCGCGAGGACCACAACTGCCTCTGGGATTGCAACATCTATGGCCGCGGCAACGAGGCCGACGTAATCCGTCACTTCGAGGTAACAACCAACTCTATCGTTCTGGCAACCTGGGGTCACGTCCGCGACCACTGTGTAGCAGGTCTCGTGGAATTCTTCAGCAATCCCTATCACGGTCGCTGCATCGCCAACGGCTTCGCAGCCTACGAATGGAATCAGAATTCCGGCACCAACCCCTACCAGCACAACGTTGAACAGCTCACAAAGAATATTCTCGAATATCTTAAATAATCCTTAGACATAACCCGGCAATGCGTCGTTGCTGTCTACGCATTGCCGGGTTTCCTTATTTTTTAATACTCATGAACTACCTCCGCTCCCTAATACTTCTTGCTGCCGCGGGTTCCGTCCCGGCCGTGCACGCCGACCTCGTGGCCCACTTTGACATGGCGCTCGACGGCGACAACATCACGGAAAGTGTAAGCGGCAATAAATATGCAGTCCAAGGCAATTTCGCTCCGGAAGATATGCCCGGCGCCGTTGGCCGTGCCCTGCGATTCGACGGCTATACCTCCCGCGTCGATGCCGCTCTCGGGGATATCATTCCCGCCGGCTCCACCAATCTCACTGTCTCGCTGTGGGTTGCCGTGCCTTGCTACCCCATAATTCAGCTCGACACCAACACTTCTGAAAAAACCGCCATCGCCACCTGCCTCGACGAGCAGGCCAAGACGGGCTTTGGCTTCTATCTCGGTTTTGACGGAAAATACTCCTTCCGTACCTACGTAGCCGGCTGGCCCGTGACGGTCGATGTCAACACCCCGCTGCCTGTTTATACATGGAATAATCTTGTAGCTGTCATTGACGGTGCCTCGCGCTCGGTCAAGCTCTACAACAACGGCACCGAGGTTGGCTCGGCCCGCGCCAACGGTACGCTGTCATTCGCTCCCGGCACGTTCTATATCGGACGATCTGACGTTTCCCGCATGATGGGTCCTTTCGAACTGATGTCGTTCAACGGCCTCATCGACGATATCTCGGTGTGGAACGAAGCGCTGCCTCTTTCCACTATCCAGTCGTGGAAAGCCGAGAATGAGCCCGACCTTAACGTCCCCGAATCGCGTTTTGCCGACGACATCCTGCGTCCCCGCTTCCACGGCATGCCCGCGGCCGGCTGGACCAATGAGTGCAGCGGCATGGTCTATTCCGACGGCCGTTATCATCTCTTCTTCCAGAAGAACGCAGATGGTCCCTACATGGCTCGCCTGCACTGGGGTCACATTTCAAGTGAAAACCTCTATGACTGGCGCGAGGAAAAGATAGCTCTTGCCCCCGGCGCTCCCTATGATATCAAGGGTTGCTGGAGCGGCTGTGTCTTTACCGACGAGACCGTCACCGGCGGTAAACCCGCCATAATCTATACCGCGGTCGACTATGCCAAGGCTACCATCGCCTACGCTTCCCCTGTAGACGAAACCCTCATCGACTGGAACAAAAAGGCTTCCAATCCTATAATCAACGGGCGCCCCTCGGGTCTCAGCGACGATTTCCGCGACCCCTACTTCTTCCGTAACGGCGAGGATGCCTACATAATCGTTGGCTCGTCCAAAAATGGCGTGGGAACCACAACGCTCCACCGCTACAACAGCACCTCGGGCTCTTGGAGCAACAACGGCGACCTGTTCTTCACCGGCACATCGGCAGGTGCCGACGGGCGCTTCTGGGAAATGCCTACCATCACCGAGATGCCCGACGGCAAATGGCTCTTCACCGCCACTCCGCTGGAAACCCTGCAGGGCGTGCGCACGCTCTACTGGACCGGTTCGATTGACGCCGAGGGACATTTCGTGCCCGATGCCAATTCAAATACTCCGCGTCTGATAGAGATGAATTCCCGCGAAGGCTTCGGCCTGCTGTCGCCCACCATCTACCGCCACGACGGCAAGACGATCGTTCTCGGCATCGTGCCCGATAAACTTCCCGCGACAACCAACTGGAAACTCGGCTGGGCCCACTGCTACTCGCTTCCCCGCGAATGGTCGCTTGCTTCCGACGGTTCACTTGTCCAGAAACCCTTTGAGGGTCTGAAAGGCCTGCGCACTGACGAAGCTTTCTCGCGCAGCCGGTTTGACCTCGACGGCGCCATCACCCTTGATCCCGTCGACGGCCGCGAGGTTGAAATATGCGCCGTCTTTGAGGTGGGAACATCCGACTTCGGTTTCAATATTTTCAAGAATGCCTCGGCTGAGGGTCGCATTTACTACAGCCCCTCGACCGGCGAACTTATCGCCGATTTCAGCCGTCTGCCCCGCATCATCAACGACCAGGGCGTCTATGACGGCATCTACCGTTGTCCCCTGCCCGTGCGTCCCGCTGCAGGCAGCAGTCTTAAACTCAATATTTTCATCGACCACTCGATTATTGACATATTTGTCAATGACTTGTGGGCCACATCTATCCGCGTGTTCCCCACCGACGTCGACGGCACCGACCTCGAAGTGTTCAGCAACTCGACAGTCAAGGTCAACGACCTCAAGGCCTGGGTGCTTTCACCCGCAGGAGGGAGCGGATATGTGGACGATTTTTTTAACGAAGCATCGAACGACGGGCCCGTAGATGTCTATGATCTCTCGGGCGTGAAGGTTCGTTCGCAGGTTCCCGCATCCGAGGCCACCGCAGGTCTCCCCCGCGGATTTTACATTGCCGGTAACCGAAAGGTAATTGTAAGGTAATATAGTAATCGGTAAAGAAGGTTGTGAGGAGGTAAGTCTATACCTTACCTCCCGAAAGCCGAGGCTCACCCCTCGGCTTTCATCATTTTATCC
>CAYVTB010000120.1:0-6396 GCA_964454365.1 uncultured Bacteroides sp.
AATTAAGAGCTGCAAAGAAATTGTCGCGGTAGCTGACCACTGACCCGAGATAGCGCTTCACCAGCTCGGGATAGTCGCGCACAGCCTCAGAGATAGGACAGAAGATTATCCCGAGCTTGGCAAGAGCCTCGCGGTGGGTGGTCTTGACCGACACAGAGTCCATCACGGCGTCAACGGCCATGCCGGCGAGCTGCTTCTGTTCCTCGAGCGGAATGCCGAGGCGGTTGAACGTGTCGATCAAACCGGGATCGACCTCGTCCATGCTCTTGGGACCCTCTTTCTTTACAGGCTCGGCATAGTAGCTGATAGCCTGGAAGTCTATTTCGGGAATATTGAGATGAGCCCATGTCGGGGGCTTGAGGGTGAGCCAGTAGCGGTAGGCTTCCAGGCGGAATCGGAGCAGCCACTCGGGCTCTCCCTTTCGCTCGGAGATGTGCCGGATGACGTCCTCGTTGAGGCCGCGCGGAATTATGTCGGTCTTGATGTCAGACACGAAGCCATATTTGTAATCGGCCTCGGTCGCATCGCGGATGACGTTATTTTCGTTTAGCTGATCGTTATCTTTCATCAGACGGGTGGATTATATCACTAATAACATCGCCGGGGGCATCATGGTTGAAAACAATGCGCGACATGTAGCCGAGCACGGCCGGTGCCAGATCTACCACGGCGGCGCGCCAGGGTTTCCCGGGCTGTTTCAAGGATGTATCGTTGCCCTGGAATAATATCCAGAGATTGAGGGCGAGGCTCAGGACCAGTGCCCACAGAAAAACTTTAAAGAGGGCTCCGCACAAGCGGTCGATGATACCGAGATGGAAGGAGTGGACTGTCTTGCGCAGCACGCGGGCCAGCAACCACACGGCGACATAAACAAGCAGGAAGGCTATGCCGTAGCCGGCTGCATAGTCGAGCGCCGACGACCCGTCGCCAAAGAGCATGGTGACGCGGTCGCCAAGCAGGCGGGCGCCGATGATACCGCAGATAAGGGCCGCGATGGAGCCTATCTGTGACATGATTCCGCGGGTGAAACCGATCACCGCGGCTACCGCCACAACAGCTATTATAAGAATATCGATCGCCGACATTGTTTACATCTCTCTAAAGTAGTGCAAAGGTAATAAATTTTACCGACATTGCTACAATTATGGAGGGAGGTCAATTGTAGGTCTTGCGCGCGGCGTCTATGCGCAGGAGGATAAACAGCAGTAGCGTGAAACCCCAGAGCGAAGAACCACCGTAGCTGAAAAACGGCAATGGAATACCGATCACCGGGCACAGACCTATCACCATGCCGATGTTGATGCAGAAATGGAAAATGAAATATGATGCCACGCAATAGCCATAGACTCGACCGAAAGGCCTTGGCTGCCGCTCGGCGATGGCGATAATCTTAAATACAAGGGCGAGATAAAGGATTATCACGGCCATTGTCCCTACAAAGCCTTCTTCCTCGCCGATGGTGCAGAAGATGAAGTCGGTGTGCTGCTCGGGGACGTATTTAAGCTTGGTCTGGGTGCCGTTGAGGAAGCCCTTGCCCGAGAAACCGCCCGACCCTATCGCAATCTTGGACTGGTTGACATTGTAACCGGCTCCGCGGAGATCTTCTTCGATACCGAGTACGACGCGGATGCGCTGTTGCTGGTGGGGCTGCAGCTGGGAGAATGCAAAATTGACCGAGAACATGAATCCGATGGCGACCACGGCCGTTACCGCCGGGATAAACAGGCGGGGACGATGGCGCGAGATCGCCTCGAAAGCGACGTAGGCGGCAGCGATAGCCAGAATCGCTATCGTGACGGCACGGCCGGGAAGGTCGATGCCGCAAGGCCCGTCGAGGAACCATTCAAGCAACAGAGTGCCACTGAACCACAGCACAAGATTACGCGACAGCTCCAACCGGCGGTCATATATGAATGTCATGCCGGTGATGATCAACATGAGCAAGACCAGAATTGCAAACTCTCCGGTAGGGATTCCGAGAAAACCAACAGTCGTGAATTTCACGGTCACCACAAATATAACCACGGAGATAAGTGCTGCGAAGAGGATGAGGCCGCTCATGCCTTCGCGATAGAGGACAAAGAACAGTGCCATGTAGGCCAGTGCCGAGCCGGTCTCGTTCTGCATCAGAATCAACGCTACCGGCACAAGGATTATGAGGATGGCCTTGACATAGTTGACTGCCTTGGCGTTGAGGACAAAGTTGTAGCCGCTGAACAACTTGGCAAGCGCCAGAGCCGTCGTAACCTTGGCAAACTCAGCCGGCTGCAGGTTCATGGGACCCAGCGAAATCCACGACTTGGAGCCTTTGATATCGTGGGCGATAAATGGGGTTATAAGCAACAGCACCAGCATCGCCGCATATAGCGGATAGGCATAGGTGTCATACATGCGGTAGTCCGTAAGTAGCACCACAAGCCCGAGTAACAGCCCGAGTCCAATCCATCGCACCTGCTTTCCCGAAAATTCATCGAACGACAGAACGGAGGCGTTGTCAAAGTCGTAGCTTGCCGCGTAGATACTGAAAACGCCTGCCGTGACCATCAGCAGGTAGATAATCAGCGTAGTCCAGTCGAGATGACGGAACACCGAGGGATTTCTCTCATTTGGACTTTGAGGCATAGACGAGACGTGTATTAAGCATTTGGTCTTCCATATATTGACGCGAGGGAGAAATGGTATCTGTCAGATACTTCTCCATCACGAGTGAACCGATAGGAACGCCGAAAGTGGCGCCGAAACCGCCGTTCTCGACATAAACGGCCACGGCAATCTTTGGATTGTCATAGGGCGCGAATCCCATGAATGCCGAGTGGTCCTTGCCATGAGGATTCTGAGCGGTACCGGTCTTGCCAGCGACATCAATACCCGGAATGGCGGCGCGGCGGCAAGTACCGCCGGTGACAGCCATGCGCATGCCCTCGGCAATGTCATCATACCACTTGAGGTCGATCGTCGGGCGACGACGCTCGAGAAGCTCGGCCGGCATCACGGTATCCTGGATTTCCTTCACGACATGCGGGGTGATGAACCAGCCGCGGTTGGCGATAGTCGAGGCAAGATTGGCGATCTGCAGCGGGGTTGCAAGGATTTCGCCCTGGCCGATAGCAACGGAGATAACAGTGTTGGCGCTCCAGTGACCCTCGCCGTAGAATTTTGAATAGAACTTGGCATTGGGCAGGAAGCCGCGGCTCTCATGGGGCAGATCGACGCCCAGGCGGTAGCCGTAGCCCATGGAGACGAGATGGTTTTTCCACACCTCAAAGGCGGTGGCCGGGTCGCCATACTTGGAGCGCTTGTCGATCATGGTCTTGAAGCCCCAGCAGAAGTAGGCGTTACAGGATGTCTGCAAGGCTGGTTTCAGAGGCAGCGGCGAGCCATGGCTGTGACAGCCCACACGCAAGCCTCCGTTGACATATCCGTGATAACAGGGGAAAGTGGTCGCCGGAGTGATGATGCCTTCCTGCAGGAAAATGAGGCCCTGGGTGGGCTTGAAGGTTGAACCCGGGGGATAGGCGCCGCCGAGGGCGCGGTCAAAGAGGGGCAACGACTCGTCGGAGGTGAGCATCTTGTAGTTTTCGCCGCGCTTACGCCCCACGAGCAGGCGGGGATCATATGTGGGCGAAGACACGAGACACAGGATCTCGCCGGTCGAGGGCTCAATAGCCACTATCGCGCCGCGCTTGCCCACCATGAGCGACTCGGCATACTGCTGGAGACGGATGTCGATGCTGAGAGTGAGGTCGCGGCCCGAGATTGGAGCGACATCGCGCGCACCTCCCTCATAACGGCCCTGAATGCGGCCCAGGGCGTCTCGCATGAGGACTTCAACGCCTTTCACGCCTCGAAGGTAGGGTTCGTAGCTGCGCTCGACTCCAAGGTCACCGGTATAATCACCCGGATCATAATACGGGTCGTTGTCAATGTCCTTCTGCGACACTTCGCGGAGGTTGCCGAGGACATTGGCCGCAGTGCCGTAGTTATACTGGCGCAGGATGCGCTTCTGGATATAGAATCCGGGGAAACGATAGAGTTTCTCCTGCAGGCGCCCGTAGTCCTGACTCGACAGCTGGGTTATGAGGCGCTGGGGAGTATAGGACGAATAGCCGGGATTGCGCCTCATGTCTTCAAAGCGCTGGCGCAGCTGCTCGGGAGTGATATGGATGGTGTTGCAGAAGTCAATCGTGTCAAATGTCTTGACGTCGCGGGGAACAAGCATCACGTCATAGGCCGGCTGGTTGTAGACGACCAGCTCGCCGTTGCGGTCATACATGAGACCACGCGACGGAAACACGGTTTTCTCCAGAAAAGCGTTGGAATCGGCACTTTTCTTGTACCGCTCGTCGTTGAGTTGAAGATCGAAGAGCCTGATGCCGAATATTACGGCTATAACTACAAGAAATCCGCCGATGATATATTTTCGTTTTTCGAGATTATAATCTTTTCTCACGTCGGCTTACGGTAATACAGGCTAAAGCGTAAATCAAAATGAAGGAATAAATTGCCGATGCCACGATACGCAGCAGATAGAGACGCAGGTCAAAGAATCCCACCGCCTCGATCGAGAAATACAGCAGGCAGTAGAGGGTGACCATCGTCAACGCATACTTGAGGAAAGCCGCCACGCCCATGTTGAGGACTGAAGGCCGCTGCTCGGCCAGGTCGTTGTCGACCGGCACATAAAGGTGGAATATCGGACGTTGAACAAAGGAGAGGATTGTACAGCTCAGCGCGTTGACACCCGGGGTGTCGCTGAGGATATCGACGGTCAGGCCGGTGAAGAAACCGATTGTCATCGCCTTGTTGGCGCTGAACGTCACCGGGAGGGTGATGATCAGAAAAATAAACACCATCGGGACAGCCACGTCAAAGAGCACGAGATTATTGAATACCAGCGCCTGGGCGGGCACCAGTATCAGATAGGTCAGCAGCAGATTGATTGTCGTCCTGTTCATCGGTCGGCCGGATTAACGTTAGATACTTCTGTTCCTGCCAGGGGGCTGTTCTCGACTTCCACGACCTCGGCACGAAGGTTGTTGACCACGACCTGGACATTGCTCAGGCGCGAGAAGTCGGCAAAGAGTTTAACGCGGAGGGTGAAGAAATTTTCCTTGCGGTTGTCGGCATCATCTATTATAACACCTACGGGGAGACCGGCCGGGAAGACGGCCGAGTAGCCCGAGGTGACGATGGTGTCGCCGGTGGTGAAGACCGTGTGGCGAGGCAGCTCTTCGAGAAGGGCTATGCCGGGATCGGCACCGTCCCACACCAGGGAGCCGAAGTGCTCGCTCCCCTTGATTTTGCAGGAAAGTCTGAAATTTGGGTTTAGCAGTGAAATCACGCGCGCATAGTGCTCGCCGGCGACGCTCACAGTGCCTACAACGCCCGAATGGTCGATTACGCCGAGCTCGGGACGGACGCCGTCGGCCGTGCCTTTATCGATGGTGAGATAGTTGTAGGGGTGATGGGTGCTGTTGTTGATGACGTTGGCTACGATGAAATCGAAATGCTTTACACCCTCCGGTGTAGGCATCGTGTCAGTGAATTCCTCGAGGCTCAACTGCTGCAGACGCTCGCGCAGGTTCACGACCTCGGCCTCGAGCTCGGCATTGCGGCGGTTGAGGTCTTCATTGGTCGAGCGCAGGTTGAAGTAGGAAGTAACATTGTTGCCCACGTCGTAGATTCCACCGACCACTGTCGAAGCCGATGTGAGCCACAGATGGCGCCGGTAGGGATCGCTGCCGGCGAGCAACACGCAGCTCAGGACTACATAAACAACAAGTACCAGCCACTTGCTGTAGCGGCGGAGAAATTCAAAGAGGTCTTTCATCGGCAGTCAGCGGCCGTCAACGAATCAGGAACGAGAATTTATCGATATTCTTCAGAGCCACTCCGGTTCCCTTGGCAACCGAGAGCAGGGGGTCCTCGGCAATGTGGAACTGGATACCGATCTTATCGGTGAAGCGCTTGTCGAGACCGCGCAGGAGAGCACCGCCGCCGGCAAGATAGATGCCGTTACGCACCAGGTCGGCATAGAGTTCGGGGGGAGTCTGCTCGAGGGCGCTTAGCACGGCTGCCTCGATCTTCGAGATGGTCTTCTCGATGCAGTGGCTGATTTCCTGATAGCTCACGGGAACCTCCATAGGCAGGGCGGTCATCATGTTGGGGCCGTGAACGATGAAGTCCTCCGGGGGATTGTCGAGCTCGGTGAGGGCCGACCCGACGTGCATTTTGATCTGCTCGGCCGTGCGCACGCCTACCTTGACATTGTGGGCGCGGCGCATGTGGTTCTGAATATCTTCGGTGAGGTCGTCGCCGGCAACCTGGATACTCTTGTTGGAGACGATGCCGCCGAGCGAGATAACGGCGATTTCTGAACTACCGCCGCCTATGTCG
>CAYVTB010000121.1:0-6335 GCA_964454365.1 uncultured Bacteroides sp.
GGGAAGAGCATTTGAATACCGCAAAGCCCGCAAGCTCAAGCGCTGGGGCAACATGTCACGCACATTCACCCGCATAGGTAAGGAAATCACTATCGCCGCCAAGGCCGGCGGTCCCGACCCCTCCACCAACCCCCGTCTCCGCGCCCTGATGCAGAATGCCAAGGCCGCCAACATGCCCAAGGACACCGTTGAACGCGCCATCAAGAAGGCTACCGATAAGGATGCCGGCGACTACAAGGAAATCACCTACGAAGGATACGGCCCCTTCGGCATCGCAATCTTTGTCGAAGCCGCTACCGATAACAATACCCGCACAGTTGCCAACGTCCGCTCATATTTCACGAAATTCGGCGGCTCGCTCGGCACTCAGGGTTCACTCACCTTCCTCTTCGACCACAAGTCTGTTTTCAAGATCAAACCCAAGGACGGCGTAGAACTCGAGGATCTCGAACTGGAACTTATCGACTACGGTGTTGACGAGGTTGAAGCTGACGAAGACGAGGAAGGCAACCCCCAGATCGCCCTCTACGGTGGTTTCGAGGATTACTCCACAATCCAGAAGTATCTTGAAGACAATGGCTTTGAGATTATCTCGTCGGAATTTGAGCGTATCCCCCACGATCTCAAGGAGGTTACCGCCGAGCAGCGCGAAACCCTCAACAAGCTCATCGACAAGCTCGAGGACGACGAGGACGTTCAGAACGTATTCCACAACATGGCAGAAGAAGCCGAAGAATAAAAAGCAATATCATATAAATAACGGGCCGACGTATCAACGCCGGCCCGTTATTTATTTATATGGTTTTATTTGCCTTTTATTGCGTGGCGCAGGAGGTCGTAGATGAGGGGTATGAGCATTATCGGGGAGGTGTAGGCGATGATCAGCAGCAGGTCCTTGAAAGGAATAGCGGTGACATTGAACATCTCGCCACCGAGGTAGACGATGGCTATCTGGCCGGCGAAAATAACCGCCAATACCCCAAAGAATACCTTGCTGTGAATCATGTCGTGGAAAGCCGAGTGGCCCGACATGAAAGCGCGGGCATTGAACAGATTCCACACCTGGATGAAGACAAATCCGCAGAAGAATATAGTGAGATCGTAGTCAGATAGCGCGTGAGCCTCGGGTTTCAGCAGGCTCGAGAAGAATTCACCCGTCTCCCAGGTTGAGATCGAGTCCCCGACATGGATGCGCAGATAGTGGAGGAATCCCCAGAGCACGAGGGTGAAGAATATTCCGAGACCGATAATGCGCACACCCATAGCTCGTGTGATGATAAACGCGTCGGAGCGTCGCGGCGGCTTGTTCATCACCTCGGGCGACGGCGGCAGGGATGCCAGCGCAAGAGCCGCGAAGGTGTCCATGATGAGGTTTACCCAGAGCATCTGGGTGACCGTCAGCGGCGACTGAGTCCCGGTGAACGCGCCGATCACTACAATCAGGCAGGCCACGATATTGACCGTGAGCTGGAACAGGACAAAGCGCTGGATGTTGAGATAGAGCGAGCGGCCCCACATCACAGCCTTGGCAATCGAGGTGAAGCTGTTGTCCATGATGATGATATCGCCGGCTTCCTTGGCGACTGAGGTGCCGTCGCCCATTGCCAGGCCAACCTGCGCGGCGTTGAGGGCCGGTGCATCATTGGTGCCGTCACCTGTCACGGCGACAACCTCACCGCGCTTCTGAAGCAGTTCCACCAGGCGCGATTTATCCGTAGGACGGGCACGGGACATAATCTTTATCTTTCCTGCGCGCTCGAGAGCTTCTTCGTCGCTCAAGGCAGCCCATTCGGGTCCGCTGATAGTTGCCTCGTCGGTGTCGGCATCGGTCCACAGGCCAACCTGTCTACCGATTTCCTTGGCCGTGCCGGGGGTGTCGCCGGTCACGATCTTCACGCCGATGCCGGCATGGAGACTTTCAGAGATGGCGGCCGGAACGTCGGCGCGCACGGGATCGGCGATGGCGCAGATGCCGATGAACTCGAGAGGCAGGCCTTCGCGGAGCACCTCGCCGTCGATTACAGGGCGGTCGTCGTCAATAAAACAATAGGCAAAGCCCAGGGTGCGGTAGGCGTGGCTCTGATATCCGAGCAGCTTGTCGGCGATCGACTGGCGGTCAACGTCGCCGGCGACCGTCTTGCTCATCCCGAGGACAATCTCGGGAGCGCCCTTGACATAAAGCACCTTGCGGCCGAGCAGCGGCGAGTCAACGACGGTCGCCATGTATTTGCGCTTGGTCGAGAAGGACAGCTGCTCGACGATGGCAGCATCCTCGCGCAGCTTGAGGTAGTCGATTCCCTGGCCGTAGAGCCACATCAGCAGAGCACCTTCCGTGGGATTGCCCACGGCCGAGAGCTTCACATGGGCCGGGTCGTCGCCGTAGTCAAGGAAGGCGGTGGAGTTCACGGCAATGCCCTCCTTCACGAGGTCGCCGGCAGTACCGGCGGTGATTTTCTGGTCGGCGCCGAGCTGATAGAAATCCGTGTCGGCCACGCTCATGCGGTTCTGGGTGAGTGTACCGGTCTTGTCGGTACAGATAACCGTGGTGGCTCCCATCGTCTCGCAGGCGTGCATCTTGCGCACGAGATTGTTGGTCGCCAGCATGCGGCGCATGCTCAGAGCGAGGCTCAGGGTCACGCTCATCGGCAATCCCTCGGGAACGCTCACGACAATCAGCGTGACCGCAAGCATAATGGTATTCAAGCTGTACTCGATTGCTTCTATGGTGGTGGCTTCGCCCCAGTTGAACATGAGGGCGCGCCCGAGGATAATCAGAATGCCGACGGCGTAGCTGGCATAGGAAATCAGGCGTCCGAGACGTTCAAACTGTATCGTGAGCGGCGTCTTGATACCTGTATCTATAGTTGATGCCTTGAAGACGTGGCCCTGCTCGGTGGCATCGCCCACGGCTGTGACGACCATGGTGCCGCGGCCCTCGACAACCGTGGTGCCGCGCATCACCATGTCGGAGGCATAGGTGGATTCCTTGTCCGAGCTCTCGCCGAGATGGCTTTTATGGGCCAGCGGCTCGCCCGTGAGCGAGCTTTCATTGACACCCATCGACAGCGAGTCTACAAGTCGACCGTCGGCAGGGACTTCATCGCCGGTGTCGAGAATCACGACATCGCCCACGACAACGTCGCGGCGGGGAATTTCCTTGACCTGACCCTCACGGACTACCTTGACGAGCATGTCGTCGTTGGTGCGGTTGAGAATCTCAAACTTGCGGTCGGCGCTGACTTCGAGCCAGAAACCGATAAGCGTGGCAAGCAGGATGGCTATAAGGATACCCAGGGGCTCGAGAAAGACAGCGCCGGTTGCTCCTGTGCCGAAATATTCATAGACCGCGATACCGATCGACAGCAGCAGTGCTACCAGCAGTATCTTGATGAGCGGATTCTTGAAGTATTCGAGGAATTTGATCCATAAAGACGGGCGCGGGGGCGGCGTGATGACGTTGATTCCGTGAAGCCGCGCGCTTTCCTCTACTTCTGCGGCCGAGAGGCCGCTCAGGTGCTTGTTATCCATTATTCTTCAGGAAGGGTGTTTTAATGTGCTTTTTCGCGTTGCAAATTTAGCAATTTATCCGTTCTTATTCAACAAAGATGCCCCGCGATATGTTCCCCGCCGTGACTGCGTTAACTTTATTGTCCTCCGCGCCCTGTAAAACAATTTTTTTGGCTACCTTTGCCGTGTGAAAGGACTCAGACTGCTGCGTACATTTTTTTGCAGTGCTGCCATGCTTATTCTTGCATGCTGCAGCTCTGTAAAGCACGTTCCCGACGGCGAATACCTGCTCGACCGGGTGAATATCGTCGTCGACGGTGACAACAGCGTGCGCAGCGAGGAGCTTGTGAATTTCCTGCGCCAGCAGCCTAACCATAAGGTGCTCGGCTTCGCGCGCCTGCAGCTTGCGACCTATTCACTTTCGGGCCGTGACACGACCAAGTGGTACAACCGCTGGCTACGCCGCATAGGCCAGCCGCCGGTGATTTATGACGAAGGACTGACGGATGCCTCCCGCCGCCAGCTGCGCCAGGCGCTTGTCAACCGCGGCTACCTGGGCGCCGACGTCACGGTCGACACCGTCTTCAGCCCCGAGCGAAAGCGCGCCAAGGTCACATATAATATCGCCACCGGCGCGCCCCACATCATCAATTCGCTAAGCTACAACATCGAGGATTCCATCGTGCGAGATATACTTCTTGAAGACTCGCTGTTGATAGATATAACTCCGGGCGACCACTTTGACCGCGCCCACCTCGACGAGGTGCGCGGCGCCATCACGGCGCGCCTGCGCGACAAAGGTTATTACTCGTTCAAGCGCGACTATATCACGTTCACGGCCGACACCGTGAGAGGGTCCAAGGATATCGAACTCACCCTCAACCTGCGCAATCCCGGCGAGCGCGACACCACCCTCGTGCCTCACCATCGTATTTACGCCATCCGCTCGGTCACCTTTTTGACCGAGGACGGTGCCTCGGCCGCGCATCCCGACACCGTGCGATACCGCGGAATGGATTTTGTCTATGGTAGCGACCGTTATATCAAGCCTTCGGCTCTCTATGACATGTGTTTTCTGGAGCCCGGACAGATCTATCGCTCCTCGGCTGTCGACAAGACCTACGCGTCGCTGTCGCGCCTGAGCATCCTGCGCTTCATCAACATCGAGCTCGAGCCGGCCGGCCGGGTGGGGGACATGGAGCTTCTCGACGCCGTCATCTCTATCTCGCGCAACCGCAAGCAATCTGTGTCGGTCGAGCTCGAGGGGACCAATTCTGAAGGCGATCTCGGCTTTGGTGTCGGCGCTACATACCAGAACCGCAATCTCGGCCATCGCAGCGAGCTGCTCACTGTCAAGTTCCGCACGAGCTATGAAAGTTTGTCGGGCAACCTCGAGGGACTCGTGAACAAGCGCTTTTCGGAATATGCGGGCGAGGTTGGCATCACCTTCCCCAAGTTTGTCCTCCCCTTTGCCTCGCGCTCCTTCAAGAAACGCATGCAGGCGACGACCGAGTTTGCCCTGTCGCTCAATTATCAGGAACGCCCGGAATATACCCGCATTATCGCCGGCGCGGCGTGGCGCTGGAAGTGGAACAATCGTCTGCGCGACTACAACAGCCGCCACACCTTCGATCTGATTGACATAAACCTCGTGAGACTGCCGCGCTCTACCATTGATTTTATCGACCAGATAGCGCCGACCAATCCCCTGCTGCGTTACTCCTACGAGGATCACTTCATCATGCGCCTGGGCTATACCTACTACCGCACCAACCGCCGCATCCCGACGGCCGAGATCAATGCCTTCGCGATGCAGCCGCGTGTCATCACCACGCGCTTTGCCGTCGAGTCGGCCGGCAACGTCCTTTATGCCCTGTCCCACTTATTTGCCGGAAACCGTCCCGACGGTGTATATAAAGTCTTCGGCGTGCAGTACTCACAGTATATCAAGGGCGAGGCCGACTATACCTTCACGCGGAATTTCAATTCCCGCAACGCACTGGCTTTTCATGCCGGATTCGGCATCGCGTACCCCTATGGCAACTCGTCGATGGTGCCCTTTGAGAAACGTTTCTATGCCGGCGGCGCCAACGGCGTGCGCGGCTGGGGTGTGCGCACCCTCGGTCCCGGATGCTATGACGCCCGCAATTCGGTGACCGACTTCATCAATCAGTGTGGCGACATCAATCTGATTCTCAGCATGGAGTATCGCGCCAAGCTGTTCTGGGTCTTCGAGGGAGCCCTGTTTATAGATGCCGGCAACATCTGGACCATCCACAACTATCCCAACCAGCCCGGAGGCATGTTTAAGTTCAACAGTTTCTACAAGCAGATCGCGGCGGCCTATGGTCTCGGCATCCGCATGGACTTCACCTACTTCCTGCTGCGTTTCGACCTCGGTTTCAAGGCCCACAATCCCGCCATGAACCAGGAGCCGTGGCCCATAATCCATCCGAAATGGGGCCGCGACGCCAATTTCCATTTCTCCGTGGGCTATCCTTTCTAACATAAACATCCATCAGAGCGTTATATTTCCATGAAGCAATTAGTTATATTTGACCTTGACGGGACCCTTCTCAACACCATTGAGGACCTTGGCACAGCCACCAATCATGCTCTGGCAGCCTGTGGCTATCCCGTCCATCCCATCGAAAGCTACACGCGCATGGTGGGCAACGGCGTGAGAAAACTCATCGAGCGCGCTGTGCCCGATGAGGACCGCTCCGATGCGATAATCGACCGTCTGCTGGTGCAATTCCGCGCCTATTACGACGCGCATCTCCACGACTTCACTGTTCCCTATCCCGGGATTCCGGAGGCGCTGGAGG
>CAYVTB010000122.1:0-6327 GCA_964454365.1 uncultured Bacteroides sp.
ACGCGGACGTGCTTCATGCGGTCTTCTTCCTTGTCGCGCCGCGTGAGCTCGTGCTTCTTGATGGTGCCGTCCATGTAGTCGTCGACATTGGCGGCCACCACGATGCCATATTGAGTGTGGCCGTTCATTGTCTGGGCATAGATATAATAATGCTCGCGGTCGTCCTGAACGAGCCAGCCGTTGTTGCGGAAAGCCTTGAAATTCTCTACAGCCTTGTCGTAGACCTTGGGATCGTGCTCATCGGTGCCCGGCTCAAAATCGATTTCGGGCTTGATGATGTGATATAGCGAGCGCGGATTGCCGTCGGCCTCGGCGCGGGCTTCCTCGGAGTTAAGTACGTCGTAGGGGCGCGATGCTACCTCTGCGGCCAATTCGCGCGGCGGTCTGATGCCTTTGAACGGTTTTACTTTTGCCATGGTTTCAGTATTTTTGTCAGGTAAGTTTCAGGTTGGGAGTGCAATCTGCAGATTACAGTTCGATGGTCTGTGAACGGTCGGGGCCAACGGAGATGATGACAACAGGAACACCCAGCTCGCGTTCAATGAATGCGATGTAGTCCTTGAAGTTCTTCGGGAAATCATCGGCGCTGCGGGCGGTCGAGAGATCGGTCTTCCATCCCGGGAGCTCGACATAGACGGGCTTTATTTCCTCGCCCTCGATGGAGTAGGGGAAGTCGCGGGTAATCTTTCCGTCGATGTCGTAGGCGACGCAGGCCTTGATGGTATCGAAGGTGTCGAGCACGTCGCTCTTCATCATTATGAGCTTGGTGACGCCGTTGATCATCACGGCATAACGCAGGGCGACGAGATCGATCCAGCCGCAACGGCGTTCACGGCCGGTGACTGCGCCGTATTCATGACCACGGTCGCGTATGAGGCGGCCGTCTTCGTCGTGAAGTTCCGTGGGGAAGGGACCGCTGCCCACGCGGGTACAGTAGGCCTTGAAAATACCGTATACATCTCCGACACGGCCGGGGGCAATGCCGAGTCCGGTGCAGGCGCCGGCTGCCACTGTGTTGCTCGAGGTTACGAAGGGGTATGAACCGAAGTCGATGTCGAGCATCGTTCCCTGGGCGCCTTCGCAGAGCACCTTGTGACCCTCGGAGAGTTCGCGGTTGATGAAGTGCTCAGAGTCGACGAGCTCAAACTGACGCATGAAGTCGACGGCGTCGAGCCATTCGGCTGTCATCGCTTCAAGGCGTTCACGGTCGACGGTAGAGCCGAGAGCCTCGACAGCGGCAATATGGCGGCCTGTAGCGGCCTCGAGGCGCTTCAAGAAGTCGGGGGCTTCAATGTCACCTACGCGCAGGCCCGAGCGGGAAATCTTATCGGTGTAAGTCGGGCCGATGCCCTTGCCGGTAGTGCCGATGCGACCTTCGCCCTTGGCGGCCTCGGCGGCAGCGTCAAGCAGGCGGTGTCCCGGAAGAATAAGATGGGCTTTGCGCGAGATACGCAGGATCTTGCGCAGGTCGGTTCCGGCTTCGATGAGTTCGCGGGCTTCATTGGCAAAGAGAACCGGGTCAAGTACAACGCCATTGCCTATGAGGTTGACATTCCCTTGGAAAACGCCCGAAGGAATTGACCGCAGGACAACCTTGCGACCGTCAAATTCAAGAGTGTGGCCTGCATTGGGGCCGCCTTGGAAACGTGCCACCACGTCATAGCGCGGTGTGAGGACGTCTACTACTTTACCTTTTCCCTCGTCGCCCCATTGGAGGCCCAGAAGTATATCAGCTTTCATGTCGTTTTAGTGGAATATCGTTGATGGGTTTATTATTAGTCTTGTTTTTTCTTTTGACCTGCGATGCATGTTTACGGGCACATCGCGTGCAGTATCCGTAGATATTGAGCGAATAGTCGTCGGGGACAAAGGCGCTGTAGCGGCGTGCTGAAATAGCTTCGTTGAGCTCGGCATCCTTCACCTGCTTAATGCGGCCGCAACTGCGGCACACGAGGTGGATGTGGTGGATGCCTCCGGTGGAGCTTGTCAGCTCGTAGAACGACACCTGATGTCCCAGATTGAAACGTCGCAGAATCCCGCAGTCGACCATCAGGTCCAGGGCCGAGTAGACCGTCGGCACCGAGACCGTGAGGGGGCCCTCCGACATCGCTACTGCGATATCCTCGGCGCGAAATCGTCCGCGCGTGCCTGCAACCTTGTCAAGGATGGCATAGCGCTCAACGGTGCGTCGTTTATGGTGCGCGGCAAGGTAGCTGTCAAGTTGCTCGCGCAGCGTCTGGTCGGGACGGGTCATCTTCATGCACTGCAAACTTACACATTTTTTTGCAATTGACCCTTATCGGAAGTTGAAAATGTTAATGAAAAGTAATGTTAATAATTTTAACTGGCTGAATCTTCCACACAATTGGTTAAAATAGCCTTTTAGCTCCCGCGAGTGTTGCTATTTTTGTAATTTCGCGGGCAGTTTTTAGATATGTACTTTTTTATATAATTCATCCATGCGATATAAGATTATTTCCACGGGCGTGTTTCTTGGGGCTGTTGTAGCGTTGTGTCCGGGCGCTGTTATGGCTCAAGAGCCTGCGCATCAGCTCACTCTTGAAGATTGCCTGTATATAGCGCTCAACGAGAATCCAACGGTCAAGGTAGCCGATATGGAAGTTGTCAAAGCCGACTACTCGCGCAGCGAGACACTTGGACAGCTGTTGCCGTCACTGAGTTTCAGCGGAGCCTATCAACGCACGCTCAAGAAGCAGGTTGCCTACATGAATATGGATGCGTTCAGCGGCTTCGGAGGCGGCGGTGAAAGCGACGAAGCCGAAGACGCGGAGGCCCAGGCTCCTTCACGCGGCGGCGATGCCGGCATCAAGATGGGCCTCGACAACTCTTATTCTCTCGGTTTCCAGGCTTCGGTTCCTATCATTGCACCGCAGCTGTGGGCAAGTCTCAAGCTCAGTGATGTTCAGATCGAGCGTGCCGTCGAGCAGGCCCGTTCGTCGCGTCTCGACCTGGTGAATCAGGTCAAGAATGCCTACTATGCCCTGCAGCTCGCCATTGACTCCCGACGGGCCGTGCAGGAGAGCTACGACATGGCTGCGTTGACCAACCGCACATATACCCAGCGCTTCAGTGTAGGCGATGCTTCGGAATATGAAGTGCTCCGCACGTCGGTGGCAATGAAAAATATCGAGCCGCAGATAATCCAGTGTGATATAGCGATAAGCCGTGCCCGCCTGCAGCTCGCTATCCTGATGGGTATCGATGTCGAGACACAGTTTGAAATCACCGGTTCGCTCGGAGATTATAAGGAAACGATGTACGAGGAGGTAATGGCCATGAACGGTGACCTGAGCAATAATACACAGCTGAGGATGAATACCATAGAAACTCGCCTGCTGGAGAAGACGCTCTCGATTCAGAAGGCTTCATGGTATCCTACCGTTGCTCTTACTGGTAATTACAACTGGACTTCGTCGTCCAACGGCTCGCCCTTTAAGAACTTCCGCTGGACACCTTATTCAGTAATCGGACTTTCAGTGTCGATACCAATTTATCAAGGCGGCCAGCGCTATAACCGCATCAAGCAGGCCCGTATTCAGCTCGACGAGATGGCGTTTATACGCTCCAACCTCACCAGCACCCTGAATTCCCAGGTAACGCTGGCTATGGACAATATCCGACTGAACGTTAAGCAGATCGCTTCATCGAGCGAAAGTGTCGGAGAGGCAACCCGTGCCCACGACATCCAGCAGCGCAGTTTTGAAATTGGCGCCGCCTCCTATCTCGACCTTCGCGACAGCGAGCTTTCACTCACCCAGGCACGCCTCGGTTACTACCAGGCTGTCTACAATTATCTGGTTGCGGCAAGCGACCTCGAACTGTTGCTCGGCAATGCACCGGTTGACAGATATTCCACTTCCACCACAGAAACACATTAAGCTATGAAAGTAATAAAATATTTCACTGCCGCCTGCGCTGTGCTGGCGCTCGCTTCCTGCTCCGGCAAGGATGACGAGAAAACAACAGTCGTGTCCCACGAGGACGAGCTGCCGATCGTTGACGTCGATGTCGCCTATGTGTCTTCAGTCCCGCAGACTGTATCGTACACAGCCAATGTCGAGGCCGATAATGTCAACAATATCGCCCCCTCGATGTCCAATCGTATAAAAACAATCACTGTCGATGTCGGTGACCATGTGTCCCGCGGCCAGGTTCTCGTCACGCTTGACGCGGCCAATGCCGATCAACAGCGTATAAATCTCGAGCAGACCGAGCGCGAATACAACCGTGCTCTTGAATTGCTCAACATAGGTGCAGGGACCCAGCGCGCGGTTGATCAGCTCAAGGCGCAGCTCGACGCTCAGCGCACACAGTACGATAACACGATGCAGAATACTGTGCTCCGCTCTCCGATCGCCGGTGTCGTGACTGCCCGTAACTATGATCCGGGTGACATGACGGGCGCTCTTCCCGTGCTGACTGTCGGCCAGATTATCCCGTCGGTGAAACTTATCATTAATGTAAACGAGGCGGATATCACCCGCATCAAGCGCGGAATGGACGTCGACGTGACTCTCGACGCCTTCCCCGGGGAGACTTTCCAGGGCCGCATCACGCGCCTTGCTCCCGCCGTTGATGTCAACAGCCGCACCTTCCCCGCCGAGGTTACTCTCGCCAATCCCAAGGGCAGCATACTTCCCGGCATGTTTGCCCGCGTGACAATCAACCTCGGCAATCGCGAGAGCGTCGTTGTTCCCGACCGCGCCATCGACAAGCAGAAGGGCAGCAACAACAAATATGTATATGTATATTCCAACGGCAAGGTAAGCTACAACCGTGTCGAGCTCGGCAGCCGCCTCGATAACGGCTATGAGCTTCTCTCGGGCATCAATGACGGAGATACCGTCGTTATCGCCGGCCAGAGCCGTCTCGCCGACGGTGTCGCCGTTGAAATCAGTAAGAAATAAGACTTTATCCTGTAAGAAACCAATAAGCTATGAGTCTTTACGGAGGAGCGGTCAAGAGACCTATCATGACTACGCTGTGCTTTGTGGCAGTGGTCATTCTCGGTCTTTTCTCGCTCAGCAAACTACCAATCGACCTGTATCCCGATATTGAGACCAACACCCTGATGGTAATGACGACCTACCAGGGTGCGAGCGCTCAGGATATAGAACAGAATGTAACGCGCCCGCTGGAAAATGTGCTCAACTCGGTGAGCAACCTGAAGCATATCACCTCGGCTTCGCGTGAAAACATATCATTGATCACGCTGGAATTTGAGTACGGTTACGATATCGACGTGCTCACCAATGACGTGCGTGATAAACTCGACATGGTGTCATCGGCCATGCCCGACGATTCAGAAACCCCGATCATCTTCAAGTTCTCCACCGATATGATTCCTATTCTCCTCATATCGGTGCAGGCGAGCGAGAGTATGCCGGGTCTTTACAAGATTCTTGACGACGCTGTCGCTAACCCGCTTGCCCGCATCTCGGGTGTCGGATCGGTGTCTATTTCCGGTGCTCCGCAGCGTGAAATACACATTTATGTCGACCCGGCTCGTCTCGAGGCCTACAACCTCACGGTAGAGCAAATCTCGAGCATAGTCGCCGCAGAAAACCGCAACATTCCCGGCGGTGTGTTTGATGTGGGTTCCGATACCTATTCCCTGCGTGTTCAGGGTGAATTCACGTCAAGCGATCAGCTTGCCGACATTGTCGTCGGTTCCTTCCAGGGGCGCAACGTCTTCCTGCGTGACGTCGCCCGTATAGAAGATTCACTTGAAGAACGCACACAGACTACTTACAACGACGGCGTGGCCGGTGCCATGATTGTTGTTCAGAAGCAGAGCGGCGCCAACTCGGTCGAGATTTCCAACAAGGTCATCAAGATGCTTCCCTCGCTTCAGGAACGCCTCCCAAGCGATGTCAAGCTCGGCATCATCGTGGATACCAGCGACAATATCAGAAACACTATCAATTCGCTGGTTGAGACGGTATTGTATGCACTGTTGTTTGTGGTGATCGTGGTATTCTTCTTCCTGGGACGCTGGCGCGCGACCTTGATCATTACACTGACCATCCCGATCTCGCTGATCGCCTCGTTCATATACCTTGCAATCACGGGCAATTCCCTTAATATCGTGTCGCTGTCGGCGCTGTCGATTTCGATCGGTATGGTCGTGGATGATGCCATCGTTGTACTTGAAAATGTCACGACCCACATAGAGCGCGGCAGTGATCCCAAGCAAGCGGCAATTCACGGCACCAATGAGGTTGCAGTCTCTGTAATTGCGTCGACACTAACGCTTATTGCGGTATTCTTCCCGCTTACCCTCGTGACGGGTATGACCGGCGTGCT
>CAYVTB010000123.1:0-6297 GCA_964454365.1 uncultured Bacteroides sp.
AACAGATCGCGTCCACGCGGCCTGGCCATTTACAACACCGAGCCCGAGCAAAACGCCCGCTTCGGCTGGTTTGACCGCGACCTCTTGCCCTGGGGACCCGACACCATGCGGCCTGAATTTATTTACACCGCCGCGTCCGATGCGGCTTCTGATTCTAAAGACAAAACCACCGAAGAAAAATGAAGCGCGTCGGAATCATAATATTATTCATCATCTCGCTCGTTGTGCCGGCTCCGGCTCAGCAGTATGACGGCATGTCAGGTCTGATGTTCGTCCCCTCGGCCGACATGGACCCCGGCGGCTCGCTGCGGCTGGGCACAAATTTCCTCAACGGTCATGCCATGCCCAACCAGTCGGCATGGTTTGTCGACGGCGAGCGGTACAATACTGCTAATTTCTCGCTCTCGGTTACGCCCTTCGAGTGGGTCCAGTTTGGCCTCGTTTTCACCCTTATGAAACAACATTTCAACGACAATGGTGTTGATAAGGTAGGATTCTACTACAAAGATCGTCATTTCAATATCAAGGTGCGTCCTCTCAAGGAGGGTAAATACTACCCCGCCGTAGCCCTTGGCGTGATAGATTTTATGTACTCCGACCCCGACCGCGAGAAAAATCGTCGCTGGGCCAATTGGTTCATTACCGCCACAAAGCACTTTGACCTCGGCACCCACCGCATAGGCACCACCCTCACCTATCGCCACTATCTGTCGCGCTCCAACCGACAGTGGAACGGCCTCGTGGGCGGCATTACCTACGCTCCCCCCGTCCGTGGTCTCGAGGTACTCGCCGAGTGGTCCGGCTCCACATTTAATCTCGGCGCCCAGTACACCCTCTGGCGGCAACTCCGCTTCCAGGGATGCCTGATCAACTGTCAGTACCCCTGTGCCGGTGTCTGCTGGATACCCGATCTGTTGTAGCGATCATTAACAAGAATAATTATTTATCAATCAATTCATATTTAACAGTTAATCTATGAAAAAGAATCTTCTTTTCGTTGGCCTGATAGCTTGCCTGGGCGCGTTCACCTCGTGCACCGACCACTGCTATCCCACGCCCACCGCTCCTGCAGTCAACTATGCGCCCAACACCCTGTCGGGTTACATCACCACCACCAATGGCGAGGCCCTTGCAGGCGCTACCGTAACCTACGGTGACAAGACCACCACTACCGACGCCAACGGTTACTACATCTTCAACGACATCAAGGCCGGTGAGTACACCGTAAGCGCAAGCGCCGAAAACTATTTCGGTACCTCGGCTACCATCACCGTTCAGGATGTTGAGCAGAGCCTCTATGTGACCTGGAACGCCATCCTCGACCGCAAGGTCTCGAAGACTGTCAACGTTACCGTTGCCGACGGTGGCGAGGGCGAGGTTACCTCTGACGCTCTTCAGGGCAACCAGAAGGCTAACATCGACATCAGCATCGAGGTCGAGGCCGGTACCGTACCCGACGACGTTAACCTCTACATCACCCCTATCTACACCTCTGACAGCGACGTTATCAGCCGTGCCGACAGCGAGGACCTCCTCATCGGTGCCACCCTCTCGAGCGACCACGCCAACCTCGTTCTCTCAAAGCCCATCAACATCCACTTTGATGTTGACAACACCGTTACAACCAACGTAACCACCAAAATCCTCCAAAACGGCAAGTGGGTCGACGTTCCCTTCACCACCGACGCTACCGGTGTTAATATCGAAACCAAGGAGCTTACGTCTGTAGGCCTCTTCTTCCCCGTCACCCTCACCAAGACCACCACTACCGCAAGCGTGGCTATGACCCCCGACACCTGGGACAACCTCTTTGGCTATGCTCCCATCCACGTCGACAACTCGAAGCTCAGCTTCCGCAGCGGTGCTGATTTCAATGTCAAGGGCGCTAACAGCCTCGAGGCTCTTCTCATCGAGCGTCTCGCTCGCCTGATGGGCCCCCTCTACAAGACCGTCAACACCACCTATCCTATCGACATCGACCTGCCCGCCGGTACCGCAGCTCGCGCTACCGCCCGTCAGTACAACACCATCTACACCCTCACCTCTAAGACCCACAGCGTGAAGGGCACACTTTATGGCACTGTTGAGGTTACCGTAACCACAACTACCACCACTGACCACGAAGGCGGCAGCAACTAATCATCACCATTAGTTGACATCCCATACCCGGGGGGCTGTGCCAATTTTGGCACAGCCCCCTTAGTTTATTATTATATGTCTTATAAGACTTATAAGATTTATATGATTTATAAGACTTATAACGCCCCTCCCGGGGCGGCTGCTGACCGGCAGTTGCGGTGAAATATTCTTGGAACTAACCGAAAATTTTTTGTACCTTTGCCTCAAAGCCTTAAATTACACCGATGGACGACCAATTTGACCCCGAAGCAGACGATATTCTCGAAGTTGATGAGATGGCGACCGACGCCGACGAATCCTCAGCGACATCATCGAGCGCTCATCACCCCATGAAGCCTTTCACGACCGCCGACGATGTCGTGAAGCATCACTTGCGCGGCATGTTCCAGACTTGGTATCTCGAATATGCATCGTACGTGATCCTCGACCGTGCCGTGCCAAATATCGAGGACGGCCTCAAGCCCGTGCAACGTCGCATCCTCCACTCCATGAAGACCCTCGACGACCGCCGCTTCAACAAGGTGGCCAACATCGTCGGCAACACCATGCAGTACCACCCCCACGGCGATGCCTCCATCAACGATGCCCTGGTGCAGCTTGGCCAGAAGGAGCTCCTCGTCGAGACTCAGGGTAACTGGGGTAACGTGCTCACCGGCGCCCCCGCTGCTGCCGGCCGATATATTGAAGCCCGTCTGTCACAATTTGCTCTCGATACACTCTACAGCCCCAAGGTGACCGACTGGACCTGGAGCTACGACGGCCGCAAGAAAGAGCCGGTGGCTCTTCCTTCCAAGTTCCCTCTGCTGCTCGCCCAGGGCGCCGAGGGTATCGCCGTAGGCTTGTCATCCAAGATATTGCCCCACAATTTCAATGAGATAATCGATGCCGCCATCGCCCATCTGCGCGGCGAGGAATTCACCCTCCTGCCCGATTTTATTACCGGTGGCTTCATCGACGCTACCCGCTACAACGACGGCCGCCGCGGAGGTGTACTGAAAGTGCGCGCACGCATCGAAAAGGTCGATAACCGCACGCTTGCCATCACTGAAATCCCTTATGGCCGCACCACCGGCACCGTCATTGACTCGATTTTGAAAGCCTTCGAGAAAGGTAAGATCAAGTTGCGTCGCGTCGATGACAACACCGCCTCGACCGCTCGAATAGTCGTCCACCTGCTGCCGGGAACGTCGAGCGACAAGGCCATCGACGCTCTCTATGCCTTCACCGACTGCGAGGTGAGCATCTCCCCCAACTGTTGCGTCATCGACGGCGACCGCCCCGTGTTTCTCGGTGTCAGCGACGTGCTCCGCCGTAGCGCCGACCGCACGGTCGACCTCCTGCGCCGCGAGCTCGAGATTGAGCTTCAGGAGTTACGCGAGCAGCTCATGTTTGCATCCCTCGAGCGTATCTTCATCGAGGAGCGCATCTACGAGGACGATGCCTACAAGCACGCCCCCGACCTCGATGCAGCTGTCGCCCATGTCGAGAGCCGCTTGCAGCCATTTGTGGAACAGTTCTACAGGCCCTTGACGCGCGACGACATCCTCCGCCTCTTTGAAATCAAGATGAAGCGCATTTTCCGCTTCAACAGCGACGAGGCCGACCGCAACATCGAGACCCTCGGCAAGAACATCGAAAAGACCCTCTACAACCTCGACAATATCATTCCCTTCACCATCGACTGGTTCCGTCGTCTCAAGGAGAAATACGGCGAGCACTATCCCCGTCGCACCGTCGTGCGCGGTTTCGACACCATCCAGGCCACGACCGTTGCCGAGGCCAACGAAAAACTGTACATCAACCGCGCCGAAGGCTTCATCGGCACGGGTCTCAAGAAAGACGAGTTTGTGTGCAACTGTTCCGATATCGACGATATCATTCTTTTCTACCGCGACGGCCGCTACAAGATCGTCAAGGTGCAGGAGAAGTTATTCGTTGACAAGGGCGTGATTTATCTCAATGTATTCAAGCCCAAGGACGAGCGCACGACCTACAACGTCATCTACCGCGACGGCCGCGACGGTTCCTACATGATGAAGCGTTTCCATGTCTCGGGCCTCACCCGCGACCGCGAATATAATCTCACCGCCGGCGAGCCCGGCACCAAGGTCGTGTGGTTCACCGCCAACCCCAACGGCGAGGCCGAGGTCGTGAAAGTGGTGCTCAAGCCCCGCCGTGGCCTCAAGAAATTGCAGCTCGACATCGACTTTGCGCAGCTCGCCATCAAGGGCCGCGGCGCCCGTGGCAATCTCGTGACCCGCAACGACGTGCAGCGCATCTCGCTCAAGGGCCACGGCGTCTCGACGCTCGGCGGCCGCCAGGTGTGGTTCGACCCCGATGTCCTGCGTCTCAACTACGACGGCCGCGGCGAGTACCTCGGCGAATTTGCCGGCGACGATCAGGTGCTGGTTATCACCCGCACCGGCGAATTTTACACCACCTCCTTCGACGCCACAAACCACTACGACGATAACATCCTCCGTATAGAGAAATTCGATCCTTCAAAGGTATGGACCGCTGTCCTCGATGATGCCGACCAAGGTTACCCCTATGTCAAGCGCTTCAAATTCGAGTCCTCGGCCCGTCGCCAGCGCTACCTCGGCGAAAACGTCAAGTCGTCCCTTATCGCCCTTAGCGATGCGCCCGGTGCCCGCTTCCGTGTCACCTTCGGCGAGGGCGATTCTTTCCGCGAACCTCTGGAAATCGAGGCAGCCGATTTCATCGGTCTCAAGTCGTTCAAGGCCCGCGGCAAGCGTCTCACAATGTTCAAGGTAGCCTCGGTTGAGGAACTCGAGCCCACTCCTGTTCCCGAAGACGAGGAATTGCCCGAGGTCGAAGCTGCCGAGGAAGCCGTGACCGATGCCGACGCTGAGCTCCCCGAGCAGAGCGATGACGAGATCCGTGACGAATTTTCAGGCCAGCAACGCCTCTTTGACTGATATGCGCCGCGTCCTTCTCTTGATTATTGCCGCTTTTGCGGCCCTTGCCCTGCAGGCAGGCGACACCCTCAGTGTCGACAAGCCCCTGCGCCCCGTCACCTCGGCTTTTACCTTCGAGATAGGAAGTTCTCATCTGCGTGACACCTACCTCACGCCGGTCGCCTACAGCGGCTGGCTCGCCGCCATCGACTACGAGCGATTTCAGGCCATGTCATTCGACCCCGAGAACTGGATCATGCGTCTTCAGGGGCGGCTTTCAGTTACCAAGGGCGACAATCCGGTCCGCAATGCCTCCATGTGGAGCGTCGACCTGTCGCCATCATGGGCCATGATGAGACGCTTCAGAATGCCCTGCCAGCTCACCCTGGCCGTGGGCGGCATCGTCGCTGCCGACGGGGGCATGCTCTACCTGGCCCGTAACGGCAACAATCCCGCCAGTGCCCGTGCATCGTTTACCCTTGGTGTCACTGCTATGGCAACTTGGAATGTCAACCTCGGTCGCCTGCCCGTGACCTTCCGTCTTCAGCCCTCGCTGCCCATTGTCGGCGCTTTCTTTTCTCCCGACTACGACGAGCTCTATTACGAAATATGGCTCGGCAACCATGCCGGCCTGTGCCATGCCGCGTGGCCCGGCAACTTCCTGCGTCTCGAAAACCTTCTGACCGCCGATCTCCGTTTAGGACACACCAACCTCCGCCTCGGCTATCGTTTTGACCTGCGCTCCACAAAGACATCAGGCATCGTTACCCGCCGCGTCGACCATGCCTTCGTCATCGGCGTCACCACCGAGTGGCTCAGCCTCCGCGCCGGCTCCCCCTCCCTCCCCTCCACCAAAACCATCAGCGCCTTCTACTAATCTTTTATCCGTGGAGTAGTAGGGACGCGAATCTTTCGCGTCCGCCCCCGGATGGCCCCGCCGCCCCCGGGAAGCGCCCGGAGGGCGCGTTATCGTGGTAAACCTCAGGCAGCTTGCGCCTGAGGGGTAGCGATAACAAGACAGAGAGCGTCGGAGACGCGATGTTATGAACCCGCCACCTCCCTCGCAAAACAGCTTTGTCTCCGGGTGAAAAGATGGTCCACCCCTGCAAGTCGGCAGGTTAAAAAGCGGCGTCGCGAGAAGATCATCTCTTCCCGCGGCGCCGCTTTATTCGTTTTATACGACTTATAAAAATTATAAGATTTATCCCCCCCTTCGCGGCGCTTTGTCTCCGGGTGATTA
>CAYVTB010000124.1:0-6113 GCA_964454365.1 uncultured Bacteroides sp.
TGATTGTTGAGGTCCTTGATCATCTCTTCGTCGCAACCCTTGGCAACACCGACTTCGTGCTCGGTAACAAACTTGACAGCCTCGGTCTCGTCAACTTCTTTAAACTTGTCGGCTCCAACGCCGCAGATGGGGCACTTCTCGGGAGCGGCGTCGCCTTCGTGAACATAGCCGCAAACGGTGCAGATAAATTTCTTGCTCATAATGAATTTAATAATAAATAGTTGATTAATATGTTAGTTGTAATGTAAGCTCGTTATTAAACAGCGGTGCCGTAGGCATTGGCGCCGGCAGCCTCCAGCTCATCGAGGACCGAGCGTAGGTTGGCTGCCTGGGCATTGGTCAGCGGGATAACTACAGGAGCGCCGTCAACATAATTCTTAGCCTCGAGGAGGCCGGTCGCTAAGAATTCCTTGATAATCTTGACAACCTGCAGCTTGGAGGGACCGGGATTAGCAAGGACGAGGGCGAGATTGCTTTCTCCATCGGGATCCTCGATTTCGTCAACATCAACTTCCTCTTCATCGTCGACATCTTCCTCATCATCGTCGTCTTCATCATCATACTGACCATCGGCATAATCCCAGTAGGCTTCGCCGCCGACTTCATTGATGAGGTTGACAAGCTCGCTGACAGCGTTGTCCATGTCACCGTCGAGGGTAACATCAATCGGGGCATCGTCACAGATCTCCTTGGCCTCCTTGAGACCACATTTAAGATATTCGCAAACGGCCTTGACGACCTGCAGTTTGTTCCTTCCGCAAGATGCAAGGGTGAAAATGACATCTACGGAATCGTCATCGTCAAATTCTTCGTCGGACTCATCTTCTTCATCAGAATCATACTCATCTGAATCATTATCTGCAGCGGGAGTCTCCCCGACGGGCGCCGAGAAAAAGTCGTGGAGGTCATCGACACTCAGCTGAGTCGAGGGAGCTGACTCCTCTACAACAGCGGCAGCGGCCTCAGGAAGAGTAGTTGAAATCTCGGCTCCGACGGCAGCCAGGGCTTCCTGCAGAGCATCGACAGAATCAGAGCTCACGAGAGGAAGAGTCGAAGGAATGTCCATCACGTGGTCGCGCGCTTCGGCAAACGACAGATCCAGATGCTGGCGCAACACGGCCAGTGTTGAGAACTCGTCGTCTCCTGCATTTACAAGGTATAACTGAATATCCATGGCTATATCAGATGTTTAATACGGGAATTAAGCTGTCGATAACAGGTGGTGAAGTAATGGCGATCAAAGTCGTCGGGGCTCACGACTCGGCCGTCATATTCCACGATATCAATGTCAACGGGCATCATGCCGCGCTCTTTGGAATCGGGACGGCGTCCGAGTTTTTTTTCGAGGTCGCGCAGTGCTCGTTGCAGATCGTCGAGACTCATGTCGGTGGTGCAACGCACGGCCATATTGAGATAGGCCGGGCCTCGACCACTGTGATCGTCGCTCTCGACGGCAGCCGATGAATCAACGATTCCAACGACTGAGGCGAGGGCCGAGAGCGCCGTGTCGAGACGTCGCAGGCGCGGCGGCATGTTACTGCCGATACTGAGATAACAGGTGACGCTCATAGATCTTTTACCGACAGGGATATGCGGTGGCGGTCCAGATCAACGTCGATAACGCGCACCGTGATGATATCATTAAGTTTATATAGGCGGGAGGGGTCGCTGACTCGTTTAGGTCCCATCTGCGACACATGGAGGAGACCGTGCTCCTTGACACCGAGATCGACAAATGCTCCGAAGGCCGTGATGTTGCTCACCTTGCCGGTAAGGGTCATGCCAACCTTAATGTCGTCGATAATCTTGACGGCGGGGTCAAAATCGACGTTGCCGGTCTCGAGTCGCGGATCGCGGCCCGGCTTGCGGAGTTCGGCAATGATATCGGCCACTGTCTCGGCGCCGGCAGCGGCATAGCGCAGCGGGTCGATGCGGTCAATCAGCCCGTCGTCGGCGACCAGGGAGGCGACGTCGACGCCGAGGTCGGCCGCCATGCGCTCTGCTACTCCGTAGCTTTCGGGATGGATGCCGGTGTTGTCAAGGGGATTGGCGCTATCGGGGACACGGAGGAAGCCGGCGGCCTGCTCGAAGATAGAGGCTCCGAGGCGCGGGACTTTCATCAAGTCGCGACGCGAGCCGAAGGGGCCATGCTCGGCACGGTAATCAACGATGCGGCGTGCCATCGACTGCCCTATGCCCGAGATGTAACCGAGCAAGCGGGCCGAAGCGGTGTTGAGGTCGACCCCGACGGCGTTAACACAGCTGAGGACGGTGAAATCAAGCGCGTCGCGCAGGGATGTCTGGTCGACATCGTGCTGATATTGACCGACGCCGATGGACTTGGGATCAATCTTTACAAGCTCGGCCAGCGGGTCGATCAAGCGGCGACCTATCGAAACCGCACCGCGAACGGTGACGTCCTTGTCGGGGAATTCCTCGCGTGCTACATCGGAAGCTGAATAGACCGAAGCTCCATTCTCGCTCACGATATAAACCTTGGTAAAATCTGTAATTCCGGCGCGGCGGAGGAATTCCTCTGTATCGCGCGAGGCTGTGCGGTCGCCGAGAGCAATCGCCTCTATATCGTTTTCATCAATAAGCCGCAGGATGGTGCGCATGGCGTGGACCGTGTCACGGCGCGGCTCGTTGGGATAAATAATATCGTCGTCAAGGAGGTTGCCGCTGCTGTCGAGGGCGACAACTTTACAACCGGTGCGGTAGCCGGGGTCGATAGCGAGGACGTTGAGGCCACGAAGGGGGGCGGCCATGAGAAGTTGGCGCAGGTTGCCGCTGAAAAGCTCGATGGCACGGCGGTCGGCATCCTCTTTCCAGCGGGAGGCCATTTCGTTCTCGACGGAGGGTTTAAGGAGTCGCTTGTAGGAATCGGCCACGGCTCCGGAGATAACAGCGAGTGCATCGCTAGCGACCGCTGAGGGTATAAATGCCTTGCCGACAATATTTACCGCGGCTTCATCGTCGACCTCGACGCTGACCTTTAGCAGTCCCTCGGCCTCGCCACGCCGCAAGGCGAGATATTGATGGGAGGCCACGCTGCGGGCAGGCATGTTGAACTTAAAGTATGAGCGGTATTTATCGGCGTCGGCTTCGCGACCCTTGACCACAGAGGCTTTTATAAAAGCGGAGCGCTCGTAGAAGCGGCGGAGGTTCTGACGCACGCGCTGCGATTCCGACACCCACTCGGCTATTATGTCGGCAGCTCCGGCAACAGCCTCGTCGAGAGTCCCGACTTTTTCACCGAGGAAGCGGCGGGCGGCTGTCGCCGGGACAGCGCCTTTCATTATCATGCGTGCAAGCGGCTCGAGGCCCAGTTCGCGGGCCACGGTAGCGCGTGTGCGGCGCTTGGGACGGTAAGGAAGATAGAGGTCCTCGAGTGCATTTAACGTAGTGGCCTCGTCGAGGCGCGCGGCAAGCTCGGGAGTCATCAATCCGCGGTCTTCAATTGATTCCTTGATGGCCTCGCGGCGCTTGTCGAGACGGTCGAGGCGCTCGAGCTCGAGCTGGATGTCTCGAACGGCGACCTCGTCGAGGTTGCCGGTAACTTCCTTGCGGTATCGGCTTATGAACGGCACGGTAGCACCCTGAGCCAACAACTGGGCTGTGGCTCTCACGGAGCTGAGAGGCAGGTTGAGACTGTGGGCCACCAGGGCTACAAGGTCGCTCATAACGAATTATTTTGTTTTAAGGACGAGCAGTGTTATCTCGGGGGTTGCGCCGATGCGTGCCGGCATACCAACCTCGCCCAGGCCTATGTTGACATAGAGCTGATGATCAAGACTATCGTTGTAGAGGCCGCCCCAGGTCCTGTAACGGAAGGCCGCGGGGGAGAGGCCCAGCAGCTCGATCTGCATGGCATGGGTGTGACCCGAGAGTGTCAGGGCAATATTATTGGCCCGGTTACCGCTTATAGAGTCTGTCCAATGGGCGGGGTTGTGGGACAGCAGGATTTTCAGGCAATCGTCGCCGGTAGCAGGATAGGCTTTGGCGAGCGAACCATAGCAGTGGAAGGGGGGCTCGCCGATATTTTCAACTCCTATCAGTGCAATGGAGTCGGAACCGGCGCGGAGCCATGTGTGATCATTGTTAAGCATTTTCCAACCCATGCCGCGCTGCATGTGCTGCAGGTTGCGGATGTCGGCAGCCTTGTCTTCGGGGGAGGGCCAGCGGTAGTAGTCGCCATAGTCGTGATTGCCCATGATGGACCACACACCGGCCGGGGCGCTGAGACGTGACAGAACTCCGGTGTAAGGACGCAGTTCATCGCTGTGGCGGTTAACAATGTCACCGGTGAAGACAATGAGGTCGGGGTGGAGGGAATTAACTCGCTCTACAACCCGGTCGAGAAAGGCGGTGTCGCCGCTGAAGGAGCCGGTGTGGATGTCTGACAGCTGCACGATGCGATAGCCGTCAAAAGCGGCCGGCAGGCCGGGTATCTCAACCTCCACCTCGTTGACGTCAATGTTGGAGCGGTTGAACAGGGCTCCCCACCACATCAAAACAAAGACAAGCAGCCCCAGGACGCCGCCGGTGACTGAAATCCAGCGCGACGAGCGGTGGAAAAGCTTCGAGACGGCCATGCGCAACAGGGCAAAGATCGAGTAGATAATCTTTGGAACATAGACGCTGAGGTAGGCATAGAGGACCCACATGATTGCCCGGAGATGACCTTCGGACCCGGTGTTCTTGGGCATCACGGCCAAGGCAATGAGTGTGAGCAACGCAGCTGCAGAGATCACAACATAGCCGACGCAAACCGCGCGGGGCGCACGGTCGTGGCGCAAGCGGCGGTAGATGAAAATATCTACTGCCAGCGAGACAGCAAGGACTATGAGGACTAATACAAGGGGCAGTCGCATAGGCGTGGACAGGACTTATGAACGGTTCAGTCGCGCTCGCAGGAATCCCCGGCAGCAAGCTGGTTGCGCAGCGGGTTGGAGTACATGGCGAGCATCATGCGGCGCATGTATTCGCGTTCCTCGGGAGTGATGTTATCGACCTTGACCTTGTCGAGCTGCTGATTGATGTAGGTCTTGAAGGAGGCCATGTCGGCATCGGTGTAACATGCGGCGAAGCGGTCGGTATTCTCGACTGTATCGTAGGCGATGTAGTTACAGGGGAAGATGCGGTAGCCGCAGTGGATCGACTTGTCGATGAGGCGGCAGCTTTCCTTGACGACTTCGAGGCGACCGGTGCCGGGGAAGGCTTCGAGAGCGGGATTGATGCACTCGCCGAAGTGGATGTGCACCCTACCCTTGAACTTGAGGATGCCGGTCTCCATGCTGAAAAGGTCGTCGCGCTGGCTTTTCTTGAAATCGGGGTCGCGGCGCTTCAACAGGAATTCGCGTGCCTTGAGGTAGTCGTTGGGATCGTATTCGTAGGAAATGGCTACAGGCAGCAGCGATGTACCTAAGATGTTTTCCTTTGTATCGGTGCCGGGAGCCAGGCCGAGCATCTTGATGAGGCTTTCCTGGGTGACATCGTTGGAATCCTTGGCACGGCCTTCGCGCTGGGCGATCCACACTGATTCGTTGCGCGTGTTGATAACGTAGTGGATGTAGGCCGAGAGATGGCGGGCGGCTTCGAGGGCCTCGACCATGCGCGTGTCGCGCTTCACTATGAAGCTGCGGTTGAGCTTGACGAGGTCGGTTATCCAGTCGTAAATCAACAGGTTGTTGCCGATAGCTACCTGAGTGATAGGCTTCTTGCAGCGAATGAAGCACAGATTGAGGAACGAGGCGTCGAGAACGATATCGCGGTGGTTGCTGATAAAAGTGAAGCTCTTTCCCGGAACGACATTTTCAAGGCCGTCGCAGGTGAGGCCGTCGGTCGTGCGCGACACGAGAGTCTCAAGGAAAGGACCCATCACGTTGTACTGGAAGTCATCGCGGTTGGAGACGGCCAGCAGTCTATCGCAAAATTGGGAATAATCTATTGTAGGGAAAATATATTTGACGGCATGCTCAAAACCGGGCTCTTTCATCAGAGCATCGATTTTTTCACGGAACTGCCAATCATCATAAGGGGCTATATCCTGAAATTCCGCAGGAATGGTTTCTGTCAGTTGTGTCATATTATTGATAACGTAATATCACGCT
>CAYVTB010000125.1:0-6000 GCA_964454365.1 uncultured Bacteroides sp.
CCTGCTGGACGGTGTCAAAGCCAAGGTTGTCGATGATTTCGTAGCCTGCGCAACCGAAGAAGTTGGTCGAGAACTGAGCGCGGGCGAGACGCATGGCGAGGTTGCCGATTGTGAGCATGAACACCTTGGGGCGACGTGCGGCAGCCTCGGTTTCAAGACGCAGGGCCTCGAAATCGCTGGCGGCGCGTTTGCCACAGAGTTTCTTGCCGTCGGCGGGTGCGTCGGCAGCGCAGCCACAGCCGCAGCCTTCACCCTTGGTGATCTTGTCAGCAGCTTTCTCGTTGATATTGGGATACTGGTTGGTACCGAGCAGGATCTCCTTGCGACGGGCAACGTCGGTGTGGCGCTTCTCGCAGGAAGCGTTGACGGCATCCTGAATCTTGCCCTCAGAAACGAGAGCGAAGAAGCCGCCGTCTTTCTCGGTTGCAAGGAAGAGCTTCCATGCTTCGTTGGCGATAGAAACGGTGAGGGTCTCTACATAATAGCTGCCGCCGGCGGGGTCTGTAACCTTGTCGAGGTGGCTTTCTTCCTTGAGCAGGAACTGCTGGTTGCGGGCGATGCGTTCCGAGAATGCATCGGGAGTGGTGTAGGGGAGATCAAAGGGAAGGGTTGTGATCGAGTCTACACCTGCGAGAGCAGCCGACATTGTTTCGGTCTGGCTGCGGAGCAGGTTTACATGCGCGTCATAGATGGTTTGGTTGAAGCGTGATGTAACGGCATGAACGTGCATCTTGGCGCTGTCGAGCGACGCGGGCTTGTACTGCTCTACGATGCGGGCCCAGAGCATGCGGCCGGCGCGGAACTTGGCAAGTTCCATGAAGTAGTTGGACGAGATGCCCATGTTGAACTTGACACGGTTGGCGACTTCGTCAACGGCGAGACCGGCATCGGTCAGCATCGTGAGCCAGTCGGCACCCCATGCAAGAGCATAGCCGAGTTCCTGATAGATATATGCGCCGGAATCGCTCAGCATGTTGCTGTCTACAGCGAGAACCTTGAGGCCGGGAATATCCTTAACAGCCTCAACCATTTCCTTGGCGGTAGCGGTGATGGCAGCCACGTCGATGTTCTTGCCGTGACGCAGAGCGGGACGCAGGGGGTTGTAGTCAACTGATCCGCGGAAAGTTTCGGCGCAGCCTTTTTCCTTGATATAGGCAACGAGTACCTTGACAAGCTCGAGGGCTTTGCCGGGGCAGCAGTTGAAGTTAACTTCTACCTTTGAAAGATCGATATCCTTAAGCAGGGCAGCTACAGTGGCTGCGTCAGGGGTGTCGACTTTAAAACCGAGAGAGGTGACGCCCTTGGTGAGAACCTCTACTGCCGTAGCATTAGCTGCGACGGGATCCTCGGCAATGATTTCCTGGCGGGTCAGCCAGTCATTGTCTTTGCGGATACCGCGTACATAGGGGAACTCTCCGGGAAGTGACTCGGTTGTTTTAAGGTTAGCGATGTCTTCGGCGCGATAAATGGGCTGTACATTGAAGCCCTCGTTGGTGCGCCACACCAGTTTCTTCTCAAAGTCGGCGCCTTTGAGGTCGGCTTCGACTTTTGCACGCCACTCTTCGTAGCTTATGCCGGGAAACTGGTCAAACAATTTTTCTGTTTTTTCAGCCATAACTTGGTAGTTATCTAATATATAATTGTATTTAGTTGCTTGACTTGGTATCAGATATCAATTTCACGGCAAAGGTAATAAATATTTTTGTATCAGGCAAGAAAAAACAACACAGCCCGTCCCGGGCGGGACAGGCTGCGCTTCTCCAACGTTTTTTATGTATGTTACTTCTTGACTTGCAGGAACTGAGGTTCGACGGGGACGGGGAACTTCGAGAACAATGTCTGTACGGCCTCGGCGATACCGCTCAGGTTGCGGAACTGGGCATTGCCGTTTTCAAGAATAGTGGCGACAGATGCCGAGAAAAGCGGTATCTTGGTGTCGATGTTAACCATATCCATCGTCAGCACACCTTCTTTATATATGCCGGTAATAACCTGGGCGTTGGCATAGTAGTTATTCCAGTAGAAACTGCGCGGATACATGAAATAGGGATAATAGCCGTTGAAATAGGGTCCGGGGTAGGGCGGCATTCCGGGAGTAACACCCGGCGGAACGGCCGGCTCTGTCTCAATTTCGCGATGTACAGTAAGACCGATATTGATAAGCAGCGGCGACGAAGCGTCTTCTGTATAACCGCGGATAATCATCTGCTCGCGTATAGCTGCCGCGATGTTGTAGTAAGTCACAAGCTGCATGCCGGGGGGAAGATCACCGTCGGCCGGAGAAACGATGCGGAATGTCTTGTACTGGGCCAGGTTGGCATCATTGTAGGTCTCGCTGTTCACGAGGGTGAACGGGCTGCATGATCCCAGGGTGAGGGCGGCGACAGCGGCTACGAGCAAAAGCAGTTTTTTCATATCGGTGTGAATTATTTGTTTTCTGAGTCACTTATAATTTTTAAACAATGTTATGCCTGAAATAGTTCTCTTACATATTTAACTAAAAATAACCACCGCCGTTGCAGCGTATCCGTTATTTATGTATATATTTGCACGTTTTAGTAATGAAATTTGGTGCCACGGTACCTCTATTATGACTATGGAAGATATCACCGATTACTTCATAAATCTCCTTAATGAACACCAGAGCCTTGATATAGCCGAGTCGGAATTCAAGCGCGCGATCGCCGAGGATGAAAATCTTCGTGCCGAGTATCGCGAGTGGTGCCAACTGGAAGGAAACAGTGAAAAAAACGGTTTTCTGGATTTCTGTCGTGAATATCTTGATGACCGCAATGAAGTCTGGGAAACTTTGAACGATTATGACGAGTGACAACACCGCGCGCCTGCCTGCCGAATGGGAGCCGGCCGGAGGCGTTCTGCTCGCTTGGCCCCATGCCGATACTGACTGGGCCTACATGCTTCCCGATGTAGAGGCTTGTTATGACGAGCTTGTGAGAGCCGTTGCACGGCATGCTGTAGCGGTCGTTATTGCACCCGATACAGCTAAGTTGCGCGAGCGCTTTAAGGATATACCTGCCGATCACTTGCTGCTGGTAGATGTCCCTACCAATGATACATGGACGCGCGACTATGGCGTTATAGTGACCCGTCGACCCGATGGTTCTCCGGTCCTCAATGATTATTGCTTCAATGCCTGGGGCGGGAAATTTGAATGGGACAAGGACAATGCCGTGACCGGCAAGCTTGTAGAAAAAGGATTTCTTCGCGGTAGTTATCGTGATTGCCGCGATTTTGTGCTCGAGGGAGGTTCCATTGAAAGCGATGGCCGCGGCACTGTACTGACGACCGACAGCTGCGTGCTGACCGATACCCGCAACGGAGCGACCCGCGCTAACGTTGAGGAGCGCTTTGCGCGCGATTTCGGAGCCTCGCATGTTCTCTGGCTCGATAGCGGAGCTCTCGATGGCGATGATACTGACGGTCATATTGATACTCTTGCCCGTCTCGCCCCGGATGACACGATACTTTATTGTGCTTCCAAGGCCGGTGAAGAAGAAGACTCCCAGTCGGCCGGACTTGAGGCGATGCGCCGCTGTCTCGCTGATATGCGTACACCGGACGGCAATCCCTACAATCTCATAGAGCTACCGCTCCCCGATCCCATATATGACGAAAACGGAGAGCGGTTACCGGCCACTTATGCCAACTTTTTGATACTTAACGATGCGATACTGATGCCTGTCTACGGTCAGCCGCGCAAAGATTTACTCGCAGAAATGACGCTTAAAGTCCTCTTCCCCGATCACACGATCGAGCGTGTTGATTGCCGACCCCTCATCAGACAGCATGGTTCGCTTCATTGCGCTACCATGCAACTTCCACAAGACGTTTTACCTATATGAGCAAGATTCTTAAAACCGGAATTATCCAGCAATATAACACTGATAACCGTGCCGATAACCGGCGCCGTATCGCCGAGGCTGCCGAGCTACTCGCGGCTGACGGTGCGCAGCTGATAGTTAACCGTGAACTTCACGACAGCCTCTATTTCTGCCAGACAGAGAATGTCGATACATTTGATCTGGCGATAGAGCTCGACGGCTCGGATACACGTTTCTACTCGGAGCTCGCCGCCAGGCTTGGCGTAGTACTGGTAACTTCACTTTTCGAAAAGCGTGCTCCGGGGTTGTATCACAATACCGCTGTGGTCTTTGAAAAGGACGGGTCTGTCGCAGGTCGTTATCGTAAAATGCACATTCCCGACGATCCTGCCTATTACGAAAAATTCTATTTCACTCCCGGAGACATGGGCTTTACCCCGATAGATACATCTGTCGGTCGTCTCGGAGTGCTTGTGTGCTGGGATCAATGGTATCCGGAGGCAGCGCGCCTGATGGCGCTCGCCGGAGCCGAAATCCTTATTTATCCCACAGCTATCGGCTGGGAGAGCAGCGACACCGATGCCGAGAAAGCACGCCAGCTGGAAGCGTGGATGACTGTCCAGCGCGGCCATGCGGTGGCCAACGGGTTGCCTGTAGTGACGGTTAACCGCACCGGACACGAGCCTGATCCATCGGGTAATACGGCCGGAATATCCTTCTGGGGCAATAGTTTTGTCGCCGGTCCGCAGGGCGAGCTGCTATTCCGAGCACCGGCTACAGATGAATGCGTGGCCTTGATTGACATTGATCTTGAACGCAGTGAGCAAGTGCGCCGCTGGTGGCCTTTCCTTCGCGATCGCCGCATCGACCAATACGGGGATCTTACCCGTCGTTTCCGCGACTGATCCACTTACACATATTGAAAGCGCCGCTCAGAATGTCCTGAGCGGCGCTTTCATATTTATTCAATTTTGATTCAAGGAAGAAGAGCTCGGGCGATAACATCGCCGACGGTCTTGACATAAACGAAATCAAGACCCTTGCGGTAGCTTTCAGGAATATCTTCCACATCACGGCGGTTTTCTTCGCTGAGAATGATGGTCGTGATTCCGGCACGCTTGGCAGCAAGAATCTTTTCCTTTATTCCACCGACGGGAAGGACCTTGCCTCGGAGAGTGATTTCGCCGGTCATGGCAATGCGCTCGGCGACACGACGGCCAGTGAAAATCGAGACTATGGCAGTTGCGATTGTTATACCGGCCGAGGGGCCATCCTTCGGGATAGCGCCTTCGGGGAAGTGTATGTGAAGGTTATATTTTTCAAACATCGACGGATCGATGCCGAGAGACTCGCAGTTGGCCTTGACCCATTGCAGGGCAATCGTCGCCGACTCCTTCATCACATCCCCGAGGTTGCCTGTGATCGAGAGGCGGTCACCCTTGCCCGGTGACAAGGATGCTTCAGCCAGGAGTATCTCACCTCCAACCTGTGTCCAGGCAAGGCCGGTTACGACGCCCGGGAAATTGTTGCCTTCATATACTTCCTTGGTGTGGGTCGGAAGACCCAGCAGCGGCTGAAGATCCTCAGGAGTGAGGTTGTCGGGGAAGGGGGTACCGCTCAGCTTGGCAAGAATTGCTTTACGCACAAGCGAGGAAAGCTGTTTCTCCAGTTGACGCACACCGCTCTCGGCCGTGTAACGTTCTATTAGTGCTGTAAGAGTTTCATCGGGGAGATTGAAGGGCAGACCCTTCTCAACTGGCAGACCGTTGGCTTCCATAACCTTGGGAATCAAGTGTCGGCGGGCAATCTCGATTTTTTCCTCGGGAAGGTAACCGCTGAGCTCGATTATTTCCATGCGGTCGAGCAGGGGTCGCTCGATTGTGGACAGTGTGTTGGCCGTGGCGATGAACAGCACACCCGAAAGGTTATAATCTATGTCGATATAATTATCGTGGAATGTCACATTCTGTTCCGGATCAAGGACCTCAAGAAGAGCCGACGCGGGATCGCCCTTGTAGTCCTGGCCGATCTTATCTACTTCATCGAGCAAGAGAACGGGATTCGTTGTCCCGGCATTCTTCATCGCCTTCATGATTCTGCCCGGCATTGCGCCGATATAGGTGCGACGGTGACCGCGGATCTCGGCCTCGTCGTGGAG
>CAYVTB010000126.1:0-5875 GCA_964454365.1 uncultured Bacteroides sp.
ATAGCGATGCCGAGCACGGCAAAGAGAGCGTAGAGACGCTGCTTGATTTCCTTGGCCATCTGCAGCTTTTCTTCAGCAGTGTACTGAACCGACTCGACAGCTTCCTTGGGAGCGGGATTGGGCAGCCCCTTCTTGCAGACGAGGAAGATGGCGAGGGAGATGAGCATTGCTGCGATAGAGGCGATGAAAGAGTAGTGGATGCCGGTGTTGAACACGTCGAGGTACTGGGTGCAGAAGGCCTGGATGTTCTGGGACACGTCGCCGCCTACCTCAGTGATGAGGGCATAGAGGTTGTTCATGTTTTCCTCGGTCATCGAGTCCATGTCGCTCAGGTACTGATGGGCCATGGCGGGGAGCTGGGCATTGTAGGAGAGGTTGTGGACGCCGAGCCACCAGGAGCGCAGCATGGGAGCCACGAAGGGAGCCACAAGGCCGCCGATGTTGATGAAGACGTAGAAAATCTGGAAGCCCGAGTCGCGCTTGGCGGCATACTTGGGATCGTCATAGAGCTGGCCCACGATGGCCTGGAGATTGCCTTTGAAGAGACCGTTGCCAAAGGCGATGAAGAACAGGGCGCCACAGGTGAGCGTGAGCAGCCACACACGGTTTTCGGCTGTCGACAGGATGGGAACGGCGAGTACCGCGTAGCCCAGCGTCATCACGATGAGGCCGGCGACAATGGTGTTCTTGTAGTTCCGGGTGCGGTCGGCGATATAGCCGCCCACGAGGCTAAGGATGTAGATGCCTGCATAGAAGCATGAGTAGATGATGCCGCTTGTCTCGTCGCTGAGACCGAATTTCGAGCAGAGGAAAAGCACCAGCACGGCGTTCATGATGTAGTAGCCGAAGCGTTCGCCCATGTTGCTCAGAGCGGCGGGAATCAACCCTTTGGGATGGTCTTTAAACATGTTGATAATGATTATAGGTTATTATGATTGGCATGTTGATTATTTGCGGGAATCGGCGATTGCCTTGAAGGCGCGGGCATAGTCGCGCATCTGCTTCACCATCGCCACCAGGCCGTTGCTGCGGGTGGGCGACAGGTGTTCGCCCAGGCCTATGTCGTCGATGAAGTGGAGGTCGGCGTCGAGGATTTCATCGGGGGTGTGGCCGTCGAGGACGCTCACAAGCAGCGAGATAATGCCTTTGACGATAATTGCGTCGGAATCGGCAGTGAAGTGGACCTTGCCGTCGTCGTCGAGGCGCCCGTCGAGCCACACACGGCTCTGACATCCCTCGATGAGGCGGTCGGGAGTCTTGAGCGACTCGTCGATGGGCGGCAGCTCGTTGCCGAGGTCAATGATCTGGGCATAGCGGTCGAGCCAGTCCTCGATGTCCGAGAACTCGTCGACTATATCTTTCTGTTTTTCTTCTATTGTCATGTCGTTGTCAAGGTTTTTCATTATAAATCACGTTCAGCACCACGCGCCCGGCGGCAGCCATCGACTCCGGGTCGAGGTTGTCGAGGTTGTCGTCGTGGGTGTGCCAGCTCGCGGGGAAGGAGCCTGTGGAGCGTGAAGCGTTTTCAATGATGTCGGTCACGGGGATACCTGCCTGTATCAGTGGCAGGTGGTCGTCGGTGACAGCGCCGCCGATTTCCATCGGGAAGCGGTCGTCGAGTTTGAGGCGGCGCGCCATGGCCCACACTTTCGCCGTGGGGCCGGGAGCAAGCTTGGCCGAGAGATACTCGCGGTTGAAGCGTGCACCGCGTGCGCCGACCATGTCGAGCAGGATGCCGTAGCGGGGACGGTCGGTGAGCTTGTAGGGCAGGTTGTCGGCAAAGTGTTTGGAGCCGAGGCACCAGCTTTCGTCGCTCGCGCCGGTTGTTTCGACGTCGGAGCGCATGCCGTAGTCCTCGCAGTCGGTCAGGAGGATGTCGACGCCAATATCGGGGCGCTCGATACCAAGGTTGCGCGCGATTTCGAGCAGGACGGCCACGCCGCTGGCGCCGTCATTGGCGCCGTCGATTGGTTGCTCGCGGCGGTCGGTATCGTTGTCCTGGTCGGCCCAGGGACGGGTATCGTAGTGGGCGAGCAGTATTACGCGGTTTTGATTGCCGGGATTAAACTGAGCGAATATATTTTTGACAGGGAGTGTCTTGCCGTCCCATGCCACGACCTGCGACTCCAGGATGCTGACGGTGTCGGCTCCCAGGCGAGAAAGCTCCGAGGCGAGCCAGCGGGTGCAGTCATCGTGGGAGGCGCTGCCGGGTGTGCGCGGGCCGAAGGCTACCTGGGCGGCGGCATAGGCCATCGCCGAGTCGCCCGAGAAGGCGCCGCGCTCGACAAAGGTGTCGGTCGGAGCTGCAGTGCCCGCTGCCGAGGCGTCGCGGCTTCCACAGGCGCTTACCACAAGGGCCAGTGCGATGTAGGCAACCATTCCTCGTATTTTTTTAATCATATTCATTTTTCAAAGCTTCTGATAAGTTCGCGGGCCTTCTCGACATCGCCTGCATGGTCGACGTCGATGATGGTTCCGAAGGGGTAGGGGCGCAGGTCGAGACCGGCCTCGACGAGGGCACGCTGATAGTTGCGCATGCGGGCAACGCCGCGGTCGATGCAGTCGGCCAGCACGTCGGTGGCGCGCGGCGCCGACAACCCGTAGATACCTCCCGAAATGAATTTCACGCCTTCAAAGGGCGCGTCACGGAAGGCCGTGATGCGGTCGGCTGCAGCGTCGGTATCTATATATAGGGGCTTTTCGTCATCGATATGGGTTGTGACGGCCATGTAGCCGTCGGCGCGGCGGTCGTTCTCGAAGGCCTCGACATAGCGGGCAAACTCGGCCGGGTCAAAGATGGTATCGACCGTGGTGAGGACAAATTTTCCGTCGCCGAGATTGCGCGATACCTCGTAGAAGCTGTGCATCGAGTCGGGCGTCGACTTGATGGTGAGGTTGATGGGCACATCCACCTCTTTCATGGCCACCTCGGTGATGTATCGGGCAACCTGAGTCATTTCGCTGTTCACGATAATGGAAATGCTCTCGGCGTTGCACGCTGCCATGATGTCGATGAGCCTCCTTATCATGGGGCGCCCGTCGAGGACGACCAGGGGCTTGGGCACGGCGACTCCCTCGCGCACCAGGCGCGAGCCTTCACCGGCAGCTATAATTCCATATTTCATTCTCCGCTGAGGTCAAGAACAACATTATCGGAACCCTTCTCGTAGTACTGTTTACGCAGGGGCGAGCGGAAGGCCTCGTCGTGGCGGCGGCGGTTACGGGCGATGTCGATGGCGGTGTAGAGGGCGGCGCGCATCGAGTCGGGCGACGCCTCGCCCTTGCCGGCGATATCAAAGCCGGTGCCGTGGTCGGGCGAAGTACGCACGAAGGGCAGTCCGGCGGTGAAATTCACGCCTGCGTCCATGGACAGGGCCTTGAACGGGGCGAGACCCTGGTCGTGGTACATGGCCAGGATGCCGTCGAATTTCTTATACTGTCCGGCGCCGAAAAAGCCGTCGGCGGGGTAGGGTCCGAAAGCCAGTATCTTGCTGTCGCGGGCCTCCCGGATGGCAGGGGCGATGATTTCCGTTTCCTCGCTGCCGAGCAGGCCGCTGTCGCCCGCGTGGGGATTGAGACCAAGGACGGCGATGCGCGGCGCGCGGATGCCGAAATCCCGCTTGAGCGAGGCGTCAAAAGTCTTGAGACGCTCGACAATATCGTCTTTCTGCACTGTCTCGGCAACCTTGGCGATGGGGGTGTGGGTCGAAAGCAGGGCCACGCGCATGTTTTCGTCGCAGAGAATCATCAGGGCCTTGCCGCCGTCCGGCGCGGCTACCGATTCAAGATATTCCGTGTGACCCGGAAAATCAAACTGCTCGCTGTGGATGGTGGCCTTGTTGATGGGGGCTGTCACCAGCACGTCGATGTCGCCGTTGCGCAAGTCGGCTACCGCGCGTTCAAGCGCGGCAAAGGCGGCGCGGCCGGCTTCGGGGGAAGCTACTCCCGGCTCGGGGCGCACTTCCTCGCCCACGACATTAATAATATAATTGGTATCGCCGGTAGCCTGGGAAGCGTCTTCGATCTGGGTCAGAGGCACAGGGCCCATGTCGAGTTGCTTGCGGTAGGTCGCGGCGATCTTGGCCGACCCGTACACTACCGGGGTGCAGAGCTCGGCTATGCGTTCATCCTCGAGCATCTTGAGGATGACTTCGTAGCCGATGCCGTTTATGTCTCCGTGGGTGATTCCCACTTTTATTTTGTCGTGCATATATCTTTAGGAATTTGTATTTTCATTGTTTTTTCCCGCCAACATTCCGCAGGCAGCGTCGATATCCTCGCCTCGCGAGGCACGGACGGTCGCCGTGATACCTTGCTCGTTGAGCCGGTCGCGGAATGCTTCCATCACAGCCTTGGAAGGCGGCTGCATCTTGGAGCCGGGCAGGGCGTGGTAGCGGATGAGGTTCACGCGGGCATCGGTGCCGCGCAGCAGGCGAGCCACGGCGTCGGCATGGCGCATGTCGTCGTTGAGGCCTTTCCAGAGGATGTATTCGACCGACAGGCGGCGCTGGTGAGCGAAGTCGTAGCCGCGCAGGAGCTCGATGACGTCCTTGGCAGGGAAAGCGCGCTCGGCGGGCATCAGTCCGCGGCGTTCTTCAGCAAAGGGGCTGTGGAGGCTCAGGGCCAGGTGAACCTTGGTCTGCTCGGCGAGGCGCTTGAGCCCGGGGATATTGCCTACGCTCGAAACGGTGATGCGCTTGGGGCTCCAGCCCATGCCCCAGGAGGCAGTCAAGATCTCGATCACGGCAAGGATGGCGTCGAGATTGTCGGTCGGCTCGCCCATGCCCATGAAGACAATGTTGGTGAGGTTCTCGCTGCCGGGGACCGAGAGAATCTGGTTCATGATCGCCGCCGGGGAGAGGTTCCCGTGGAAACCCTGGCGCCCGGTCATGCAGAAAGTGCAGCCCATGCGGCAGCCGGCCTGGCAGGAGACACAGAGCGTGGCGCGGTCCTTGTCCGGAATGTAGACAGCCTCGACGTCGTGGGCGCCGACACCCTCAAAGAGGTATTTGCCGGTGCCGTCGGCGCTTATGGCCGAGGCGCGGGGTGCCGAGCGTCCTATGGTATAGAGCTCTTCGAGACGGCCGCGGGCGGTCTTGGAAAGATCGGTCATGCTGTCGATGCTTTCCACGCGGCGTTGATAAAGCCATGCGGCCATCTGCCTGGCTGCAAAGGGCTTGAGACCGACACGCGCGGCTACCTCCCGAAGTTCCTCGAGGGTCTTTCCTATGAGCGGTTCTTTCTTTAAGCTCTCCATTTGCGATAATTTTGCACAAAAATAATACAAAAAAACCAATTATAGAAGAAAACAATTGCGTTTTTATCGTACCTTTGCAACATCAATATTTTAACAGAGATTACATCATGGCAGAAATAAAATGTGTAGGCATCCTCACCTCGGGCGGTGACGCCCCCGGTATGAACGCGGCTATCCGTGCCGTCACCCGCTCGGCTATCTTCAGCGGTCTGCGCGTCAAGGGCATATATCGCGGTTACCGCGGTCTCATCTCCGACGAGATCATCGAGTTCCGCACTCAGAACGTTTCCAACATCATCCAGCAGGGCGGTACCATCCTCAAGACAGCGCGCTGCAAGGAGTTCCAGACTCCCGAGGGTCGCCAGCTGGCCTATGACGTGCTGAAGCGTCACGGCATCGACGCCCTGGTTGTCATCGGCGGCGACGGTTCGCTCACGGGTGCACGCATTTTTGCAAACGAATTCAATTTCCCCATCATAGGCCTTCCCGGCACCATAGACAATGACCTCTACGGCACCGACTCGACTATCGGCTATGACACGGCCCTCAACACCATCATGGAGTGTGTCGACAAAATCCGCGACACGGCAACCAGCCATGAGCGTCTTTTCTTCATTG
>CAYVTB010000127.1:0-5693 GCA_964454365.1 uncultured Bacteroides sp.
CCATGGTCTCGCGCTCTCTCGGCGAGGGGAACAATGAGCGCGCCGACCGCGCCGAGGAACAGGCAACAGAAGATAACACAATAAACAACCCTCAAGCATAGTTTTCCCAAATGCAAGCCACACTCACTTCAACAGATTTTCATTTCCCCGGCCAGCAAAGTGTCTACCACGGCAAGGTCCGCGACGTTTACAATATCGGCGACACCACTCTGGTGATGGTAGCCACTGACCGCATCTCGGCCTTTGACGTTGTCCTTCCCAAAGGAATACCTTACAAGGGCCAGGTCCTCAATCAGATTGCTGCATACTTCCTCGATGCCACCGCATCGGAGGTGCCCAACTGGAAAATCGCCGTCCCCGACCCGATGGTCACCGTAGGCTACCGCTGCGAGGGTTTCCGCGTGGAGATGATCATCCGCGGTTACCTGGCCGGCAGCGCCTGGCGCGACTACGCAGCCGGTAAACGTGAAATCTGCGGTGTCAAGCTTCCCGAAGGCCTGCGCGAGAATGAAAAACTCCCGCACCCCATCATCACTCCCACCACCAAGGCCGAGGAAGGTCACGACATGAACATTTCCCGCGAGGAAATCATCGCCCAGGGCATTGTCTCCGAGGCCGATTACAAGGTGATGGAGGAATACACCCTGAAACTCTTTGAAATCGGCAGCCGCATGGCAGCCGAGAAGGGCCTCATACTCGTTGACACGAAGTATGAGTTTGGCCGCCTGGCCGACAAGGTTATCCTCATCGACGAAATCCACACTCCCGACTCGTCGCGCTACTTCTATGCCGACGGTTACGAGGAACGCCTTGCCAAGGGCGAGCCCCAGCGCCAGCTTTCCAAGGAATTCGTGCGCCAGTGGCTCATGGAAAACGGTTTCATGGGACGTCCCGGCGATGTAATGCCCGAGATGACCGATGAAATCTGCGAGAGCATTTCGCGCCGCTACATCGAACTCTACGAGCACCTCACCGGCAAGACATTCAAGCCCGGCGACGACTCCCACCTGCTGCGCCGCATCGAGAACAATATCCTCGACTGCCTCGCAACCCTGGGACGCTGAAACATAATCCCCGAGAGAAGAGATTGAAGCCCGAAGATATCAAGCCCTACGATTCCGCCCGCGGCAAGACCGAGCAGGTGCGCGAGATGTTTGACAACATCGCGCCGGCCTACGACGTCCTCAACCGTGCCATGAGTCTCGGCCAGGACGGCCGCTGGCGCCGCCGTGCCGTGAAGACAGTGGCGGGAGCCTCCCCCGGCTATATCATCGATATCGCCACCGGCACGGGCGACTTCGCCATCAGTCTGGCCAAGGCCATTCCGGGTGCCCGGGTGCGCGGTCTCGATCTCTCGGAGGGCATGATAGAGATAGGACGCCGCAAGATAGCTGCCGCGGGTCTCGACAACCGCGTGGAGCTGCTTGCCGGCGACTGCCTCGCCTCGCCTTTCCCGCCCGGGGAAGCCGACGCCGTGACGGCGGCCTTCGGCGTGCGCAACTTTGCCGACCTGCAGGCCGGTTACCGCGCTTTCTACGACATGCTGCGCCCCGGTGGCATGGTGTGTGTCATCGAGTTGTCGACACCCGCCTCTCCGCTGGTGAAACCCTTCTACAATCTCTATACCCGCGGTATCATCCCGCTGATGGGTCGCCTCGTGTCCCACGACAACAGCGCCTACAGCTATCTTCCCGCCAGTATCGAGGCCGTGCCGCGTGGCCGCGACATGCTCGCGCTGATGGAAAATGCAGGGTTCACCGACACGCGCTGCCGCACACTCACCCTGGGTGTGTGCTCCATTTACACCGCAATTAAACCAAAACATAACGATAAGAAATGAGAACTTTGATCATCCCGGCACTTGTGACGGCTTGTTTACTCCCCGGCATAGGCGCCGCGGCCCAGACACCGCTGCTTGATGCCGCCCGGGCAACTATCCAGGAGCGCGTGGCCGCTGATAGCGTTGCAATTGACACAGTCCCCGAATTACCCGCTGTCTCGGTCAGCGATTCGTTACTCACCGTCTACGGCGCCGCCGATGATTATGACCCATTTGACATGCCGCTGACGCTTCCGCGCGTGTTCTTCATGCCGGCCGTCTACGACACATACCACTTTGATAAGCCTCTGACGGTAGGTGAGGATCTCTACTCGGGCCGTCCCGAGATGAAATGGATTGAAGAATACGAAGTTCTCTCCCGCCAGATGGGAGACATCAACCGCAATCTTTTCACAAACCATCCCGAGGTCGTCAAATACATCCTCAGCGAGCTCCCCGAGGCACCCAAGCAGTACACGGCCGTCATCAATCCTTCCGATTTCACTATCTCGGTAGGTGAGTTGGCCACGCCGGCCGATGTTCCGACCCTCACGGCCGAGGAGGTCAAGAAACGCCATTGGATACGCGCTTTCTCGGCTTCGCTGCAGTTTTCCCAGGCCTATGTGTCGCCCAACTGGTATCAGGGCGGTAACAACAACCTCAACGCGCTTGCCAATATCTTCTACAACGTGAAGCTCAACAAGGAGTATCATCCCAACCTCCTGTTCGAGACCACGGTCCAGTACAAGCTTGGCATCAATAACGCGCCCGATGACTCGATCCACGCCTACAATGTCTCGGAGGACGTGCTGCAGATCAACACCACTTTCGGTCTCAAGGCTGCCAACCGCTGGTACTACTCGCTCAACGGCCAGTTCAAGACCCAGGTGCTGAACTCCTACAAGTCCAATACGCGGGATCTTACCTCGGCTTTCCTCTCCCCCGGCGAACTGACGGTAGGTGCCGGTATGACCTACAACTATGTCAACAAGTCCAAGACCTTTACATTTGACGCGTCGATTGCACCGCTTTCTTACAATCTTGTCACCTGTATCAACAATCGCATTGATCCCGGCACCTATGATATCGAGCCCGGGCGCCATACGAGAAGTAACTTCGGTAGCTCGATTGACCTGAAGGCCACCTGGCAGATCAGTTATAACATCCGTTACACCGGCCATGTCTTTGCCTTCACCAACTACGACGCCATCCAGGTCGACTGGGAAAATACTCTCGCCTTTGAGATCAACCGCTTCCTGACGACTCAGATCTACGCCCACCTGCGCTACGACACGCGCACTCCTCACAATCCCGATCCCCACTGGCACAAGCTTCAGGTCAAGGAGATATTCTCCATCGGCTTTGCCTACAAGTTCTCGTCGCTTTAACATGAAGGCGGCGCGGAGGATAGTCACGGCTATGGCCGCGGCAGTGTTGCCGTGGGCCGTGGCATTGTGTGCTGATCCTCTGACGGGCCGCTGGCAGGTCAATGGCGACGGGGCCGTTTTTGACATAGTCGAGTCGCCCGGCGTCCCCGGGGAGCTGCAGTGGCTCTATGTCGACGGGGCCGACCTGTCGATAGCGCCCGGGACGGTCGTCGGCACGGCACGTCGCGGCGCCTCTCCCGGCCTCTATGATTGTCGGCTCAGCTGTGACCCGCACAAGAAGGCGGGAGCCAACGAAGGTCGCACGGTCGCTTTCACGGCCACTCTCGACAATACCACGGCCGATAATATGGTGTTTCACTACTACCGCCATCGCCGGCGGCTGTCGCTTTGGCGCATGTTGCCCTATTTGTTCCGCGTTACGGTCGAAACGACGGTCGAGCATCCCGCGGGTCTCGAGGGCGCACGCCGCGTCGATGCGCCGCAGCAATATATCGTCCTATGAGGAAGTTTGTTATCATCGCAATGCTTTTTCTGACGCTTGGAGCGGCGGCTCAGAACTTGCGCCGCCCTACGCCCCGGACCGTGCGCCGTGCGGCTCCGGTTAGTGCTACGGTTGGATTGCCGCGCGACACGGTGGCTTTCCCCGTTGCCGACAGTGTATCAGTGGCCGGTTTCGAGAAGCCGCTGAGGGCGATGAAGGAGACGATGTTCGTCACCAATAACTCGGCGGAACCGATTGCCGATGTGGGCCTCGATATCGTCTACACCGACATTAAAGGCCGCATGCTCCACCGCGCGGCCCACTTTCTTGAGGTCTCCATTCCGCCCGGCGAAACAAGGCGAGTCGAGATACCGTCGTTTGACTCCTCCGGACTTTTTTATTACCGGCTTTCCCCCGTCCCGGCGCGCGCAACCAATGCCACGCCTTTTGACGTGAAAGTCACCGTAACTTTTATTACTCATCCACGATTAAACGAATCATAATGAAAATAGCCATCATAGCCGCCATGGACAAGGAGATGGAGCTGCTGCTCCCCCTGATGGCCGACAGGCGCACCGTCACTGTCAATGACTTTACATTTCACACCGGGACAATGGCGGGCAACGAGATTGTCGCCGTCAAGACCGGTATCGGCAAGGTAAACGCCGCTGTCGGCGCCCTCACTCTCATAGATACTTTCCACCCCTCGATAGTGATCAACACGGGAGTTGCCGGTGGAACCGGAGCAGCCCGTATTCTCGATGTAGTGGTTCCGACGGGTATCGGTTATCACGACGTGTGGTGTGGCCCCGGCACTGTGCCCGGTCAGGCCGACAACTGCCCTCGTCTGTTTCCCTGTCCGCTGCCCGACGATATGGTCGAGGCTCTCGGCGTGCGCCGCGGCGTCCTTGCCACGGGCGATATCTTTGTCAGCACCCCGGCCCAGGTTGATCATATCCTTGAAATGTATCCCGAGGCCGTCGCCGTCGATATGGAATCTGGCGCGATCGCCCAGGTGTGCATGCTCAAGAGTGTGCCTTTTGTTGCTCTGAAGGTCATCAGCGACACTCCCGGCTCGGGCGAGAATATTTCACAGTATAACAATTTCTGGAACGACGCTCCCGAGCGCACTTTCAGCACCCTGCGATCCCTGCTGGCAGCCCTTACATGAAAGATCTTCCCGTAACACGCGGGCGACGGTATATCCTGGCCCTTGTGGCCGAGGGTGAACATGATCATCAGGACTTCAAGTATGCCGTAAGCGATGCCCGTAAGATTGCCCGCTCCATCTCGGCCTTTGCCAATGCAGGGGGCGGCCGTCTTCTCATAGGCGTCAAGGACAACGGGGCTGTCGCCGGAGTGCGCAATGAGGAGGACGCCTATGTCGTGGAGCTGGCGGCCCACCGCTACTGCGATCCGCCCCAGGAAGTCGATTTCAAGGCCTACAGCGTCGACACGGGCGTTGTGGTGATTGTCGCATCGATCGGCGTGGCAGAGGCGCGTCCTGTGCGCGTTCTCGAGGAAGACGGGCGTCGCAGGGCCTTTTACCGGGTAGCCGATGAGAATATCGTGGCCCATCCCCTTATGGTACGCTCTTGGCTCGCGCGGCAACCGCTGGCATTGTCGCTTGACGGCGATTCTTCGCAGCTGCTTGACGTGCTCGACGATAACCCAGCCGGCATCGGGGTTCCTGAACTTGCCAGGCGGTTGCCGGTGCCGCGCCGCCGTCTCGAGGAAATAATCATCTCGCTCGCCGCGGCTGATATTATCGAATTCACATATCACTCACCGGAGTTTCTCATCAAGCGTAAGATATAAGACAGTCGCGCCTTCCCGAGTCTCGGGAAGGCGCGCTGTCCTTGAAATAACCAATCTATCTTTACTTGAATTTTGAGAGAATTTTACTTGAACTTCGGTGTGTTTTTATAGGGGAGAGTAGGGGAGGTGTGTTTCTTGTAGTTATGTAATTGTTATATCTTCGTGTTATGAAAGCGAATGTGTTCCG
>CAYVTB010000128.1:0-5650 GCA_964454365.1 uncultured Bacteroides sp.
GGGCCATCTCGGTCTCTTCTTGGGCGCCGGTGAGGTTTTCGTTGATGTGGATGCCGCGGGGCTTGACACTCGCGATGACGCCATGGAGATGTTTCATGCGGTCGACGCGCGACTGGTTGTATTTTTCGGTGTCGCCGTTGGAGCCGTAGGAGGCGTTGTCGCCGAGACCCTTGACGAGGTCAAAGCGGAAGCCGTCGACGTTGTAGGAGGTCATCCAATATTTGATGACGTCGTCCCACTGCTGCTGCACGGGGGCGTAGTCCTGACGCCAGTCGTTGAGAACGCTGTAGGCGTGGGGAGCGGAGGCGTTGTAGAAGGGGTTGCTGCCAACGTCGTACATGCGGTACCAGGGATGGAGGCCGTCGCTCTGGTTGAGCACGATGTCGAGGATGACGGCGATGCCGTTGCGGTGGCAGGTCTCGATGAAGTCCTTATAGTCGCGGGGGGAACCGTAGGCCTTGTCGGGTGCGAAGTAGAAGTTGGTGTTGTAGCCCCAGGAGTTGTTGCCGTTGAATTCCATGATAGGCATGAGCTCGACGGCGTTGACACCGAGATCGACGAGATAGGGAATTTTCTCGATGGCGGCGCGCACGGTGCCTTCGCCGTTGGCCTGGCCGTCGGTGCCGGTGAAGTCGCGGAAGAGCATCTCGTAGATAACGAGGTTGCGGGTGTCGGGAATCTCGAAGTCGCTGAAGTGATAGTCTGTGTCGAGGTTGCCCTGGTAGACGGCGAGAACGACGTCGTCAAAGCGGCCATAGGGATACTGGGGGCAGTCGGGCCACACGGTGCGGTCGAGGAACTTGTCGCTGTAGCAATCGAGCACCAGGCGAGCATAGGGGTCGCCGACCTTGGTGCCGCCGTCGACTATATAATAATAAGGATAGGCGACAGTAGGATCAAGGCCGTTGACCGTGATCCAGAAATACCGCACGCCGTTGTAGTCCTGGTAGTTCATGACGTTTTCGTTGCGCACGGCGTAGTCGTCCCACGAGGGCACGAGGATAACCGAGTTCTTGCCGGGGGCGGCGAGGCAGAAGGTCACGGAGCCGTCAGCCGCGGCGACGGCGCCCATCTTGGGCGTGCCGCCGGGGTAGGGGACAGACTTCGACGCCTCTGGAGCGACGACGCTGATAGAGCGGGTGATGGTCTCGCCGGCGGCGTTGGTGGCGGTAGCGGTGAACTCGTAGCTGCCGAGGGCGGCAAACTTGTAATCGGCCTTGAGCGAGGTGGCCGACTGCTGCTCGGCCAGTGTCGAGCCGTTGACACTGAGGGTGATGCGTGATGCCTCGCTGGTGAGGACGGTGAGGGTGGTGGTGGAGCCTACAGAGGTGATGTTGTTGACCGTCGAGGTGAAGGCCATGTTGAAACCTTCCTCGTAGACGTCGACATAGATGTCGCCGCCGGCCATTGTCTTGCCTTCCTTGTCGCCCGAGGCGGTGCGGAAGACCATGGCAATGCGCTTGACGACATCGTCGTCCTTGAGTCCGGGGAAGTAGCTGCGGAAGTCGCCGATGTTGAGGGTGTAGGTGTTAGGACCGGCGTAGGTGAGCTGGTATTTGGGGGAGTTGTCGAGCCAGGTGGGCGCGAATTTCCAGTCGCTGCCGCCCGAGCTTTTATCGGTGATGAGGCCTATGTGGGCATAGACGGCGGTGGTTGAGGGGAGACCTACGAGGGCCTTGTTGGACTCGGCCGCGTCGGGGTGATAGGTGAGGACAATCCCGGTGCTTGTCTGCGTGAGCAGGGGCGGATTGGAAGTGACAATCTGGCCGCGGACGCCGAGGGACACGAAGGCCACAATCATCAAAAGTAAAAATTTCTTCATGGTTTATTAATAATTTGTGATAATGTAAGTTGCTCTGAAGGGAGGAAAGGTCTGAACACACCTTTCCACTTTGCAAAATTAATAACTAAAACAGACCCGCGCAAATCTTTGCAGCGATTTAAGTATTAAGATTAATAAATCTTAAATATGCTTGTCGGTTCAGGAAAAGATTGTTAAATTTGCAGCGAATTTTGTAAAATTCGTGATAAATTATGAACCTTAAATTATCTAAAGGCCTGAATCTGCCCCTGGCGGGCGCGCTCGGAGCGCATGCTCCGGTGAAGGAGGTGACTCCCGTGAGCTGCGCCATCGTCCCCGACGACTTCCCGGGGTTCACGCCCAAGACCGATGTGCGCGAAGGCGACAGCGTCGAGATAGGCTCCCCGCTGCTTCACGACAAAAATTACCCGCAGGTGACCCTCACATCACCCGTGAGCGGCAAGGTCAAAGCCATCGTGCGTGGCGAGCGGCGTAAAATTTTACGAGTAGTTGTCGAGAACGATAAAAAGGACTCAACATTTAAATTTGATACAAAGGCCCCGGCGAAAGACTTGCTCTGCGCCTCGGGCCTCTTTGCTTTGATACGTCGCCGTCCCTATGACACGGTGCCGATGCCCGACGTGCGTCCGCGCGACATTTTTGTCACCGCGATGGACACGGCTCCGCTGGCTCTGTCGCCCGCTGCGATGCTGCCGGCCGACGCTGCCGCGAAGCTCACGGCGGCCGTGAAGGCGCTGTCGACGATGACCGACGGCAAGGTTTACCTGTGCCACGGCGCGGAGTGGACCCTCGGAGACATAGCGGGAGCCGAGAACGTAACCGTCTCGGGCCCCCATCCCGCGGGAAATGTCGGCGTGCAGATCGCCAATATCGCCCCGGTCAACAAGGGCGAAACGGTCTGGACGCTCGACGTCGTCACATTATATAAAATAGGCGTGCTCGTCACCGACGGGGTGCTCGACAGCAAGGTGACCGTGGCCGTCACCGGCCCCGAGGTGACCGAGCCCACGATCGTGAAGACCGTAGCAGGCGCCGATATCAAGGCCCTGACGGCCGGGCTGCTGCCCGACAGCGGACGCCACCTGCGCATCATCAGCGGCAACGTGCTGACGGGCACTGCCGTGAGCGAGGCCGACGGCTACCTGCGCTATCCCTACCGCCAGGTGACAGTCATCGCCGAGGGCGACGATGTCGACGAGTTCATGGGCTGGGCTTCCGTGGCCCCGTCCAAGCTGAGCGTGAGCCGCGCGCTGCCGCTTCACGGCCTGCGCAAGTTGTTCAGCCCCGACGCGCGCCTCAACGGAGGACGCCGCGCGATGATAATGAGCGGCGAGTATGACAAGGTGCTCCCGATGGACATCATGGCAGAATATCTCCTGAAAGCCATCATTTCACATAACATCGACGACATGGAGGCCCTGGGTATCTATGAGATCGCTCCGGAGGACCTGGCGCTGGCCGAGTTTGTCGACACGTCTAAGCTGCCCGTTCAGCAGATCGTCCGCGACGGGCTCGATTATCTGCGTAAAGAACTGGAATAAAACACTTCACAGAATTATGAGCAAGCTACGCAAATATCTCGACCGCATCGAGCCCAATTTCCGCCCGGGAGGAAAATTCTCGGCGCTGGAGTCGGTCTTCGACGGTTTCGAGACTTTCCTTTATACGCCGCGCACCACCTCGGCAGCGACGGCCACGACCCACATCCATGACAGCGTCGATTCCAAGCGCACGATGATTATCGTGGTGCTGGCGCTGATGCCGTGCTTCTTCTTCGGCATGTACAACACCGGTTATCAGCACTGGCTGGCCGCCGGTGAGACAAGTTTCCCCTTCTGGTCGCTGTTATTCTACGGCTTCCTGTGCATCATTCCCAAGGTTATCGTGACCTACCTCGTGGGTCTCGGCATAGAATTCATCGTGGCCCAGCTGCGTCACGAAGAAATCCAGGAAGGCTTCCTGGTGACGGGTATCATCCTGCCGATGATCTGCCCGGTCGACGTCCCCCTGTGGATGCTCGCGGTGGCCACGGCCTTCGCCGTGATCTTCGCCAAGGAGGTATTCGGCGGCACGGGCTATAATATAGTTAATGTGGCGCTGATCGCGCGCGCCGTGCTTTTCTTCGGCTATCCGGCCAAGATGTCGGGCGACAGCGTGTTTGTCGCCACGGGTCAGCCCTTCGGTTTCGGCCCTGTGGTACCCGACGGGTTCACCTGCGCTACCCCGCTGGGACAGATTGCCACGGGTGGCGGTGACGCGGCTGTCACCGGTATCGGCGGCCATGTCATCAGCGCCTGGGATGCCTTCGTGGGTCTGATTCCCGGCTCCTTCGGCGAGACCTCGGTAATCTGCATCCTCATCGGCGCCGTTATCCTGCTCGCCACGGGCATCGCTTCGTGGCGCATCATCTTCTCGGCCATCGCCGGTGCCCTCGTGATGGGTTGCATAGCCCATGCCTGCGCGACGCCGACCTATCCCGCTTCTTATCTCACGGCCGGCGACCAGCTGCTCTACGGCGGCTTTGCCTTCGCGGCAGTGTTCATGGCCACCGACCCCGTGACAGCAGCGCGCACCACGACAGGCAAGTATATCTACGGCTTCCTGATCGGCGTGATCGCCGTGCTGATCCGCACCTACAACAACGGCTACCCCGAGGGTGCCATGCTCGCGGTGCTTCTGATGAATGTATTTGCCCCGCTCATCGACTACTGTGTCGTGAGCGCCAACAAGCGGCGTCGTCGTGCCCGCGCAACCTCTAAAGTACAGTCATGAATCGACAGAGTAACGTTTACACGGTGATTTATATCATCGTCCTGGTGGCTGTGGTAGGCGCAGCCCTGGCCTTTACAAGCATGTCGCTCAAGGATCGGCAGAACGATAACATGGCGGCCGACAAGATGCGTCAGATTCTGGCTTCGGTGCATATCGTGCCGGCCGACAAGGGTGACATCATCCCCGAATTCAACCGCGTCATCACGGCGCAATACATAGTGAACAGCGCCGGCGAGCGCGTCGAGGGCGATGCCTTCGCGGTCAACATGGCCGCCGAGGTGCGCAAGCCCGAGGCCGAGCGCCTGCTGCCCGTCTACGAGGCAACCCTCGAGGGCGACGTCCACAAGTACATCCTTCCCGTCTATGGCGCGGGCCTCTGGGGTCCCATCTGGGGCTATATGGCGCTTGACGCCGATGGCAGCACCGTCTACGGCGCTTTCTTCGCTCACCAGGGCGAGACTCCCGGCCTCGGCGCCGAGATCGAGAAGCCCTTCTTCAGCGAGCGCTTCCAGGGCAAGCACATGTTCAAGGGCGACACCTTCCTGCCTGTCGCCGTCGTGAAAGCAGGCCAGAAGCCTGCGGGCGACGAGGACTATGTCGACGGAATCTCCGGCGGTACAATCACATCCAAAGGCGTGGGCGCCATGATTGACGACTGCCTGCGTCCCTATGCAACATTCCTGCAAAACGTCAGCAAATAAAAAGTCATGGCAGAAAAAGATTCACTTAAATCGGTTATCTTTAATCCGTTCTCAAAGAATAACCCCGTCATCGTGCAGATTCTCGGCATCTGCTCCGTGCTCGCCGTCACGGCCAAGCTTGAGCCGGCCCTTGTGATGGGCCTCTCGGTTATCGCCGTGCTCGCTTTCAGCAACGTGATCATTTCGCTCATCCGCAATACCATCCCCACCTCGGTGCGCATCATCGTGCAGCTCGTGGTGGTGGCCGCGCTTGTAATCATCGTCAGCGAGCTGCTCAAGGCCTATGCCTATGACGTGAGCGTTCAGCTGTCGGTGTTCATCGGCCTGATCATCACCAACTGTATCCTGATGGGCC
>CAYVTB010000129.1:0-5621 GCA_964454365.1 uncultured Bacteroides sp.
TATGTTTTGTATAGCTGAAAAAATCTGTTTGTAGTGTGTGTTATTTCACGAGTTGTTTCTTGCCGTTGACGATGTAGAAGCCGGGACGGAGGGCGGCACGGTCATCGTAGCGGCGACCGTAAAGGTCGTAGATTACGGATTCAGCTGTATTTACGACCATGATATCGTCGATGCTCGAAGCGTCAGCAACAACAGCGACGTCGTCGTAGGCAAAATATGCGGGCTGCGAGAAGCCGTAACCGTTATCTGACGAGCCGGTGATGTTGAAAGATACTTTCTCGACGAGACCTAAGGGCGAGAGGTCAAATTTGGTCCACTCGGTGATGATGTGCTCGGGGCCGTCGCAAAGATAGAATTCAACGGTGCCGGTAACCTGGCCGTCCTTGTAACCCTTGGCAACGATCTTTACCCAATCGTCTTCACCGATGTTGGCCGTGAGGCTATTGCCGTTATAGTAGCAGTTGAGTGCATAGGTCGTGTTGTTTACATACATGTGGTCGATTACGCGGGGAGTACCATCGGAGAATACCAGCGAAGGAAGGGATTCCTCGGTGAGCCCGTAGCCGCTGTTATCGGCATATCCAAACTGTACAGCGAAATTGTTCGAGCCATTGTGGCCGTTACCTTCGCGGGTGATCTCCATCTCGCCTTGGCTGTTATAGACTGTGAGCTGGTTCATGAAGTCACCATATTCCTCGATGTTGGCCGTTCCGTAATTAGAAATGGCGTGACCGCCCGACCAGTAGCACCACATACCATACCCCTCGGAGAGACGGTTGAAGAGCCAGGTGTTATTTTCGTCACACCACCAATAAGCTTGTTCGATATCCATAACGCCCCAGCCTTCGGGACCGTAAAGCAGCTCGCCACCATACTGGGGGTCGCTGATGAGTGATGACCAGTTCCTCTCGCCGACGAAGTTTTCAGCACCTTTGTAATCTTCATCTTCAAAGGTAAGGATCAGGAAATTGCCGTCGGTGCTTTGAGCAGACATGCAAGCTGCCTGAGCAGCGAGCGCAACAAGTAAAAACGCTTTTTTCATTTCTATAAATAATTGATTAATAATTAAGAATTTATTTGATAAATACTTTCCTGTGGTTCACGATATAAATGCCCGGGGAAGGATTTGAGACGGGGCGACCCATGAGGTCATAAATCGTAGTGTCAATAAACTTATCCATCGTAACGGACTCCACGCCATCGGGAGTGCGGGGCGTGATTATGATAGGGTCGTCTTCGTAGCCTTCCTCGAGATGGAGGTCGTAGAAGCCCGACACCTCGGTTGAGGTTTCGCCGAGCCAGCCGCAGTACTGGAAAATGCCGGTCGCCACCCTTACGAAGTTTATCTCGTCGAGGTGAATGGGGTTGCCGTCGTCGTCCACAGCCCAGTCGATATCAAAAGTCGAATAATCGTCTGTATTAAGCGAGGCGTCAACATAACCATAGGCCTCCGGAGCATAGCGATAGAGAACCCAATAATTGCCGACTCCCGATTGATCGATACCGTTGCAGGGCAGTTTACCACCCTTAAACGTCAAAGTTTCACCTTCTTCCCACGCAGGCCAGTAGGACTGGCGATGAAAAGAGTTTTTCATGTGATAGCCTACTGAGTCGCGAGGCATGCCGTCCTCGGTCCACGAGGCTTCCCAATAAATGTAGTCATCGCAGAGGGAGAAAGGCAGGTTGTGCTCGCCGGTCTCGGCTGCGGGCTTGTGATAGGTGATGGAAAAGTCGTGAATCTCACCGTAGTAATATTCCCAGCCGGCAAGCTCATACCACCTGGCGGTCTTGACATCGTCGCCGACGCCTACATAGACAATACCGGGCTCGAAAGATCCACCGATTGTCTCGCTACCGTAGACGGGGTCAGCGGCAGCATAGAAACCGTTGCCGGTGATACGCAGGTCGGAACCCCGCAGATTCTTTACCGGGTGGTCGAATCCGACGGTGATATAACCACCGTAAGTACCCAAGTGAACGAGTTCGCCGTTAAGCAGGCTTTCAGTGGCGGCGGTGCACACATCTTCATGAGTGGATGATTCCGAAGCCTCGGGCAAGGTATTGACAAACTGGCCGGGTGCCGGATGTAACTCCAGGACCTTGATATTCTGAGTCTGAGCCGCGGTTGCGGCGGGCAATAGCATCAGTGTCAAAAGCGGAGGGAAGATTCTTGAAATTTTCATGCAGATTATTTTGAATAGTTAGGAATAGCAAGTATATGGGCCGGGTTGATATAGACCTTCTGAGGTTTAAAAAGCTCGGTTCCGTCCTTTGAGTAGCCGTATAAGTAGCCGGCCGTGGCATAGCTGCGCGCATCGGTAAAATAGATGTTTTGGGTATAAGGACTCACATAGAGCTCATAGGGCGAAACAAGTTCCTTGATTTTCTGCGTGACAGCGTCGGTGTAGATGCCCGGGGTCACTGCACCGGTAGAGGGGTCGATCGTATTTATATAGTATGTGTAATCGCCTGTAAAATAAGAATAATGGCTGCCGATGGTATAGAAAAGGGTGCCATCGGTGGTGTTGTAGGTACACGGGAAGTCGAAGACTGTAAACTTCTCTGTCTCGCAGTCGAGAATTACAGTTTTTGGACCGACGTAATAGTAGTCACCGCATGAATTGATGCACAAGTAGCGGCCGGCCTGAGAAATCTCACCGTAGAGGTTTATGCAGCCGGTATCAATAGTGCGAAGCGAGGTCATGGTCTCGGCGTCGATAACCTGCACGGTAGTCTCGTAATCATGATTTTCAGAGAAGGCGTAACCGCCCGTGTTAGCGACATAGAGGCGGCCATCGTAGAGACGAATACCCTCGGGCTCCCACCCTGTCCCGCAAGTCGCCACCACCCGCTTTGTATCGAGATTAATCTTGGCGACATAGCCCTTTTCAAAGCGCTTATCGCCGCAGACGTGGGCGTAACTTGTCACATAAAGATAGCGGCCGTCGCTGCACATGCGGCGATTGTTGGGGACATTCTCCGTGGCCCCGCAGGCGGTACCGTCGGGCCGGATATACTGTATAATATTTGACCAGTTGATACAAATGGCTATCAGGTCGTCGCTGATCTGAAGGATATCGTTGGGCGTATCACCGAGCTTAATACCATTGACCGAGCGGAACCATTGATTGGTTATCGTGGATGTCGAAGCATCCCAGAATGACAGCCGGCCATTGTCTGACTGCCAGTTACCTTCATTGCAGATAATGAGATTTTCAGACTCAACCGCGGGAACCGGTGGCTCCGGAACCGGATCAACAGGAGCCGGCGCGGGCTCGTCGCTGCACGAAGCGAGCATACCGAGCATCATGGCTAAAATAAAGACAGGTTTCTTCATCATATTTTGATTTTAAAAGTTGCAGCAAAACGACGACCGGGCATAGGCCAACGCTGAATCAGTTCATAGCGAATATCGAACAAGTCCTGACACTCGATTTCAAGATTCACCGAGCGATGTCTCCAACCGATTTTGATATCGGTACAATTATAAGCTGAAAGAGGAGGTTCTATGGAGTTCTCGGCTGTCCAATAACGTTTATCGACGAACATGTGGGATACAGAGCCGTAAAACTCACCGACGTTGAGAGTGTAAACACCTGTCAAAGACCACCGAGGCGAGTAGGCGATGAAGTCGCGGTAGGCATCGTCGGCGGGATCGGTCATGTTACGGTCGTCCTGGAAAGTGATATTCACCAGCAGAGAACTCAAGGGCAGATGTACCGTAACGGATACATCAACGCCGAGGCAGCGAGTGAGCCCGTAGTTGAGCATCGTCCACTGGTAGGAACCCTTGAGCGGCAGACAGACTATACGGTCGATTACGCGATTGAAGTAGGCATCGCAATTCAGTTCTATGCGGTTGTTGACGAGTGACATACCAACATTTAACTGACGTGTATATTCAGGGCGCAGATTGCGGTTACCGACGAGCGTGTAATAAAGATCGTTGAGAGTCGGTGCCCTGAAGACTGACTTGTAAAAGGCTCTTAAAGAAATGTATTGCGAAAGCCTGTAGGCGGCCATGGCGGTCCAGGTGACGCGCCGGAGCGGATTGGCATTGCCTCGGGTGTGATCAGTGACAGAGGTATAGAGGCCGCTGCCGGTAAGCGACAGATTGCCACGGGTATAATAGAGGGCTAATGAAGTTTTGGTGTCAAGACGGTAAACGTAGCTGTAGTTCCGCACATCCGTGACTAGATCGGCCCAGCGGAAATCGACCGAGGCCGATGCTCCGAAATCCTTATAACGGTAGGCGACGGAGGCGGCAGAGTAAATATCCTGCTGGCGATAGCGGTTGTTGGAATGAACACTGATGTTCTCGGGATAGTCGGAACGGTAGTGAAGATAGTCGTTGGCATATTTTACCAATGCTTTTACCGACACACGGTCAATATCAGTGACATAGGTGAGTTGGGTGAAAAAATTGCTGTCCCATTCGCGGCCGACATCGGTGTATAAGTCAGAAAGACGACGGACGATACCACCGGGAAGTCCGCGCTCGGAGTTAAAATAATAACTATGGAGCTGAAAACCGCGATAGTACCCTACCCCCTCGACGCGGAACATGGTGATGTCGGAATTACGTCGTGTGCCGACTGTATCTTCATATTCAGAGTGATAGCTAAAGGGATAGTTACCGCGGGAATGGGTAAAGTCGGCATCGAATAAGAAATAATTTTTCCATGAAAGAGTGACATCGGCTTTGTGGGTGTTGAAGGACCCGCAGGTATAGGAAGCGGTCAAGGAAGATTTCACGGGGCGGCGAGTGCGCAGATAGACAGTGGAAGCCGAGGCATACTCGCTGGCAGTCATCAGCATATCGGTCTTGTTGCCGTTGAACAGCGACACGCTTTCAAGTGTCGAGAGCGAGAATTTTCCAAGGTCGACCGTACCGTTCTGAACGTTGGTAATCCTCACACCATCGAGGTATACGCCCACATGCTGAGAGCCCAAAGACCTGACGTTGATAGTTTTCTGGCCGCCGAGGCCGCCGTAATCCTTGATCTGCACGCCGGCCATATATTTGAGGGCGTCGGCAACATTGTTTGAAGGAAGGGCCTCGAGCTGAAACCTGCCAATTGTCTTGCAGGAGGTAAAAGGAGCCTGTGCCGTCACGGAGACTTCACGGAGTTTTACCGTGTCGCGGACGTCATCGGAGGAAGCTGAAGCAGGTACACGAGAATTTTGACCGCCGGCCGAGAGGCTGACAATCAACAGGAAAGGTATGTATACGCATAGACGTATAAATGGCCGAAGAGCCGCAGCAACAGGTTTACTGATCATAGTCCCGTGATCAATATGAGACCTCATCCCGGAGGGAGGAAATCTCGGGTTAAACATAACTGTCGGCAGGTCTTCTGACTTGTCCATTCCGCGTCGTACAACCTTCCCGGTCTTGTAACTTCGTGGCCATGACAGATAGGCCGAAGTTAGTAACCAGTGGTTAAGAGCCTCGCTACAAAGGAGCTTACTCTTGGCGACGACGCTGTAATCAGGACTTACAGCATCGGGTAATGTCGCAGATTCTCACTGCGTTCCCTCTTAGCATCCACGAGGCAAAGAAGCCCCGGGGATGAACCGAAAGCGCTGCAAAATTATGAACAATTTTGATAATACGCAAA
>CAYVTB010000130.1:0-5579 GCA_964454365.1 uncultured Bacteroides sp.
CCGGCCAGTCAAACTATGCCGCTTCAAAGGCAGGCCTCATCGCCCTCGCCAAGAGTATCGCTCAGGAAGTGGGCTCGCGTGGCATCCGCGCCAACGCTATCGCTCCGGGCTTTATCGAGACTGCCATGACAGCAGCTCTGCCCGACGACGTGCGTGCCGAGTGGGTTAACAAGATTCCCCTGCGTCGCGGCGGTAAAGTCGAGGACATCGCCAACGTGGCCCTGTTCCTCGCTTCGGATCTTTCGTCGTATGTTTCAGGCCAGGTTATCCAGGTCGACGGCGGCATGAACATGTAATTATTGCCTGCGCAAGTTATAGAAATATGGTCGGTCCCTTCCGGGAGCCGGCCATATTTTTTAACGTTACGATAGGGCTGTGAAACATTCACAGGACAGATGGTTTGAAAATATGTTGTAAAACATATTTTTCTATAATTAATTGAACTATAAAATAATATAGAGCTGATTTTGATGGAGAGAAATTGATTTAGTAAAATTTAATACGCAAAATGTTCCACAGGAGGTCGATTTTTTGTAACTTTGGAGAGTTTCCGAATTATGGTAAACACATTTTAACAGAATCATGGAACAGACATTTATCATCCTCAAGCCGTCGGCCATCAAGCGAAGCCTGGTAGGAGACGTTATTACCCGTTTCCAGCGCAAGGGACTTTTTATCAGTGGAATCAAAATGATGCAACTCGACGAGAAAATTCTGCGCGAGCACTATGCTCATCTTGTTGACCGCCCCTTCTTCCCCTCGCTCGTGAAGTCGATGACTTCCACCCCGGTGATCGTTATGGTGCTGAAGGGCAAGGATGTGGTAAATGTTGTAAGGGCGATGACCGGTGCTACCAATTGCCGCGCCGCCGCTCCCGGAACTATCCGCGGCGACTTCGGCATGAGCGGGCAGGAAAATATCGTTCATGCTTCGGATTCAGTTGAAAATGCCGTTATCGAAATCAACCGTTTCTTCAAGCCCGAGGAAATTTTTGATTATGCAATGCCGATCGAATCTTCGATCTACGCTCCCGACGAACTCGCTTAACAACATAAAACAGATAGCCTCTCTCAACAATGCATTTAAAAATGACGCTCTCCCGTAAGATTTCCATAATGGCTGCTGCCCTGTTTGTCGCAGGTACAGTAGCCGTTGCCCAGAACTACCGCCTCCCCGGCCAGCACGCCCAGCAGCACGGCGACCTGATCGCCATGCAGGGAAATGGCTCGGTAGAGGTAGGAAACACAACCAAATACCTCGAATCTCTCTTTGCAGAGGAAGAGGAACCCGAATTTGATATTTACACCGAAGGCTGGAACAGCGGTTTTGTAAATTGCTATTCCGGCGTTGAAGTGCCTCAGACCGCCGTTATCGACGTACGCAACTTCTGCATGCCCCATCCGGGATACATCACATCGCCCTACGGCTACCGTCCCCGTTTCCGCCGCATGCACAAGGGCATCGATATCAAGGCTAATACCGGTGATACCATCCGCGCTGCCTTTGACGGCAAGGTGAGACTCACCAAGTATGAAGCCCGCGGCTACGGTTACTACGTTGTGCTCCGCCACACCAATGACCTCGAGACCGTCTACGGTCACCTCACGAAATTCCTCGTGAAGCCCGATGATTATGTGCGTGCCGGCGATCCCATCGCCCTCGCAGGCAACACCGGTCGCTCCTTCGGCTCCCATCTGCATTTCGAGACCCGCTACATGGGCTACGCGATTAATCCTGCAGCAATCTTTGACTTCGCCAACCAGACGACTCACACGGACTATTACACTTTTGACAAGAATACCTATCAGAACGCCCGCAATTTCTCGCCTGAAGCCAACGAGGCCTATGCACAGCAGTATCGCGCGACTCACCACATTGAATACGGTTCAGGCCGCCAGAGCTCCTCGTCGGGCCGCTCATCGGGTTCGGCAACCTATACGGTGCGCAAGGGCGACTCCCTCAGCCGCATAGCTTCGCGCAACGGCACCACGGTGCGCAATCTCTGCCGCCTCAACGGCATCACCGCCAACTCGACACTCCGTCCCGGGCAGAAACTGAAACTCAGATAAAACGACAAATGTAAATTATAACATGCGGGAGTCTTCCACGGAAGACTCCCGAGTTGTATAAAGATAATGAAACGCATCATATCATTCATCGCGGTTGTCCTTCTGTTCTCGGTTGTGCTCGAAGCCTCCGTCACGGAGAAGCGCATGCGGCAGATCATCGAGCGTTGCGATGTATCGGACACAGTGATGAATGCTCCGTCGGCCGGAGAATTCTGGCAGTTGCTGCAGGCAACGACGCCCGGATATGACAAGACGGCGCGGTCGCTCGCCGGTAAAAAGCACCGCGACATCAAGCGAAACATGATCAGTACGCTGAGCGATGCCGATGCTTACTTTGTGAACGTGCCCGTTGCCGCAGGTAGTTATGACTTGGCCGAAACAGTAGTTGAACGTTCAGGCATCAGGAGCATTAACCCTACGTCGATACTTACAGTGACCGAGGAACCTGACGTGGCCGTTTTTAGCTATCCCAACGGATATTTCTTCATGACCGCCCCGCTCGTCGATGTTCTCGGTGGGGATGATCTCGCTATCGAGGCCCTCCTGGCGGCCGAGCACACCCATTTTGCCTTGCAGGATGCCTACGAGAATGCTTGCCGGGAGAAATCGCGCAGGCGCCGAGCCAATATATTGAAATACGTCTTTGGAAGTGCGTTGGCCGTCGGCGGAGCGATCCTCGACGAGGTTACCGGCTCGGACGGTATGCTGGCCGATGTCGTTACCGGAATGGGGCTCACGTTGATGGCTCTGCCCGTTGCACCGCGCGTGACCATGCTTTACTCCGATGAACAGGTCCACAGGGCCGATATCGTTGCCTACCGCTTCATGGAGTGGAAAGGCTACGGTGGCCGGGTTTACATCGATGCGCTGCGACGCGCCGGTTTCCATCTCGAGGCGGGGGCAGCCGTTGCCAACATGCCTTCAGTTGCCGACCGTATAGCAGTTCTGGAGTATCTTGACAGCCATCCCGAGACACGGCAGCGCGTGAAAGCGCGCACGAGACAGCCGCGCCGCGTTGAACCGGCCCATTATGTGTTTTCAAGGGATAACTATCGGTGAGATTATTTGTTATACTTCTAACAGCAATTATTCAAAAATACTGACAGGATTATGAAAAAGACATTCTTCGCGATTCTCGCTCTTGGAGCGATGGCGACCATATATACATCGTGCTCCGATAAGTCGGCCGACGACAATACGACTATTGCATTCTCGGTTCTCTCGGGCAGAAGCGCCTACCGGTTTGAAAACTCGGCCCGCGATTACAACCGCGACTCTGATATTATTTATTATGATTCTGCGGCGATAGTGATGCCTACAGTCATATATAACCGGGATATAACCGCGCTGCAGGACAGTATTCTGGCGGCTGCTTTCGATACGGTGTGTGACGATCATTATAAGGCCATGCACAGCTTTTTCGAGCAGACCGCGGCAGCGGCAGGTTACCACCTCAGCGAGGTGCCGACCGATAGCGCCCGTGAATCGGAAGCCGACGGTTTTACACTGATAACCGGTAATGTCTTCTCGCTCACTCCCCGGATCCTTACTTATCTGGTCAACAATTATACCTACCGTCCGTTGGCCGCCAACGGGACTACGACAGCAAGATATCTCACATATTACATCCCCGAGGGCCGTATCATAGATCTGGATTATATCTTCACTCCTGAAGGTCTCAAGGATCTCCCCGGAATCATCGCGGCCAAGGCTGCCGAGATGGTCGGTGAGCTTGGCCCCACGGATATAACCTCGCTGCCTTCAATGGGTAATTTCTACCTGGATCTCAACGGGCACATTGTCTTTGTATATCAGCCTGAAGAAGTGGCAAGCCATGCCCAGGGGGAAATTGCAGTTCCCTTCTATGATTTTCAGCTCAGCGACTATATGACCGCTCAAGGTATAGCCCTCTTTGGTCTCGACAATTGAAGCCGTAACTTAACAGTCTAAAACGTCAGCGCCGTTCCACATTCTCGGAACGGCGCTGACGTTTTTATTGCTGTAAAGTTATTCCTCGTCGTTATCAACCGACAACCTGCGGAGTGACATCAACTCGCGACCTTGCGAGTCGACAAGCATTGCGCGGCCGTTATCGCCGTTGATTGCTGCGGCAGTCTGCTCGAGAGCGACCATCATGGCTGTCTCCTGTGTCGTGTAGGGACACGCCATGCGTGTCAGCCCCATGTTGCTGAAGTCGATGCCGCCGCTGACACGGTGGTCGAGATAAATATCACCGTTGAAGTAGTTGCAACCGGTGTTGCCGTGTAGTTTCAGCTCGGGAAGATCAAAGAAAACGTCGGCATTGGTTTCGAGATTCTCAAGTCCGGCGATGGATTCCACGCTCCAATGCCCGTTGAGGAAGTCGAGTTCGCCGCGGCTCAGGCGCATGGTGCTTTTTCCCTCGGCGTCAAGGAAGTCTATTGCTGTCTCGGCTCCGAGCTGTGTTATCTCGAGGCGCGAGGGGTGGTTGTCGACGATCACCGCATTAATGGCAAGTTCATAGGGGATGTCGGGGCAATAGCGCATGGTCGACAGCACTTCGCTGAACTCAATCGTGCCGTTGTCGTCGACGGCAAAGGTGCCGTTGAGTGTGTTGCAGCCGTTGTTGGCATAGAAACGTCCGGTCGAGGGCTCAAAGAAAATGTAAGGCATGTCATCGACGTCAATCGAGATGACTCCGGCTTGTGTTATATTCCACTGTCCGGCCAGGCTTTCGGCAAGTTTAGATGGCTTGACGGGAGCGGGCTTCGCAGCGGGCGCTGCCGCTGTGGGTGTAACAATCGGTTCTTCAGATACGGCTGTTGGCGTGGGCTGAGGCTCGCTTGCCGGCAGGTCGGCGGCGACAGGCTCCGTTGTTTCAGCTGGTGTCTTCGCCGCTACAGGAGCGGTCGGGACAGTTGCAACAGCGGGGGGCGTGATGACAGGCGTGGCCGTGCTGTCACTGTCGCCGGTTGAATTTTCTGCTGTAGAAGACTTGAAGGTGTTCTTTGTCAAATCCGAGACTTTGGATGCTACCGATGTCAGCGACCCCTTGACGGTGTCGAGGCCCGACTTCACGGTTGAACATCCCGAAGTGCCGAGCAACAGTGCCGAAAGCAACAAGGCTGAGTAGATGGTTTTCTTCATGATCTTGAGGATTAAGGGTGGGGGAACTGCCTGCAGAGGCGCGCTCCCGGTGTATTTCAGAAGGGAACGGAGCCCGTGAAATCGAGAAAAGCCGGGCCGGGAGTCACTGCTGCGTGACGGCCGGCCCGGCAATTTGTAATCTTTAAGCGAGCGGTAGTGCTTACTTGCGGATACCAAGCTCTTTCTGAGCGATGATGGCACGGTAGCGGTTGATGTCTTTGCGCATCAGGTAGTCGAGAAGACGACGACGCTTGCCTACCAGCATCTTAAGAGCGCGCTCTGTAGTATGATCTTTGTGATTTGACTTCAGGTGCTGAGTCAAATGAGCAATACGGACTGAGAATAATGCTATCTGCGCTTCAGGTGAGCCAGTATCAGTCTTGC
>CAYVTB010000131.1:0-5461 GCA_964454365.1 uncultured Bacteroides sp.
GCGCGTCTGCAGCTGTCGTAGGTGCAATGCCCGACGATCCCGTTATCGTTGTTACTGCCGACAACTATGATGCTTCTGTCGCTAAGATTGCCGGCTGGCAGGCATTCTCTGCTGAGAAGACTGTTTACGGTCTGCCCGGTCTTGCTTCGTTTGACTACACAGTCGCTAATGCAATCGTTGCGAACTCAATTAAGGAGACAATCGCTCTCGCAAGCGGAACAGAGCTTACTATCGGTTATGAACTCACTGTTGGTTTCGTAAACTACAACAATGTATTTGCATGCGACGCTGCCGGTGACTTCATCCAGCTCTATGGCAAGAACACTCTCAAGGCCGGTGACGTGATCCCCGCAGGTTGGACAGCAACTTACGAGCTCTACAACAGCGTAACTCCCGAGCTCAAGGACTTCACACTTCCCGAAGTTACTGAAGGCACATTCACTGCTTCTGTAGTAGCTGCTGCTGACGTGACAACTGCTCTCGTTAACCACGTCGTTACTCTCAACGATGTAGTTCTCGCCGCTGCAACTCCCGCAACTAAGGACAACTTCACCGGTAAGGTTGGCGATGTTGAACTCAGCTTCCGCAACAACTACACTCTCCCATCTGTTGAAGCCGGTACTTACAACATCACTGTCGTAGTTAACATCTACAAGAATGCTGTTCAGCTTTATGTTATCAACTACGAGAAGTCATCAACTTCAGGTCTCAACGAACTCGAAGCTGCTGATGATGCAGAAGCTATCTACTACAACCTCCAGGGTGTTCGCGTAGATAATCCTGAAAAGGGTCTCTACATCCGCGTTCGTGGTAATGTAATCGACAAAGTTGTGAAATAATCAATAGTCACAATCACTCTTATCATAAGAGCCGCACCCTCCGGGGCTGCGGCTCTTTTTTTATGTTGGCGTTAAAGACTTTAAGGTCGTTAAGGGCCTTAAAGTCTTTAGTGTTGAGAAAATATTTTGAAACAATATTTGCAGATATACAATTTTTATTGTAATTTTGCAAGCAAATCACAAAAGCTAACTATAAATACTATGAAAAACATCTATTCTGTTACTGCAGCAGGGGTGAGGTTGAGCGATGCTCAACGCTCAACCTCCGACAAGCCGCATGCCATCACAGTCTGCCACAATCTGCGTCCCGGTCGCTTAGACTCGGACAAAGCCGTGCTCCGTCCTATAGGGACACCTGTCAACATCAGCCCCGAACCGATGCGGCCGCTGACAACTATGACGGCAGGCGGACGCAGCTATCTCGTCGCAGCGGCCGACACCATCGTACACATCATCGACACAACGCCGCCAGAGCCTGTCAGCGAACTTTCCGGTCAGACCGTGCAGGCCGATCAGTCAAGCCGGTCAAGCCTGACACTCGGCTCGAAGGTGCTATGCGCCCTGGCCGATGGCGACAGACTCACTGTGATGACTGAGAACCGCGCTTACCGCTTCCGTATGGTCGGCGGCGCGCTATGCGAGACCGACATCGCCGCCCTACCCTCGATCAGCCTGACGGCCGAGGCTATGGCCGACGTGTCGACCATAGTCGGCGAACGCTATCTGTCGAAGACTTATCCCGCGGGCGGCCACACACTCAGCGACACTGACCTGCGAGCCATCTCGGACGACTGCCGCAGGGCCTATGGCGACATCTGCCGTCAGGCTGCAGCGTCGGGACGCTTTGTGGCGCCGAGAGTGTGCCGCTATCAGGTCATCAGCCGCGAGGGTGACATCCTGCTCGAGTCGCCGCCCCTGCTCCTCGGTCCGGCAGACAGCAGCCGCCTTACGGCTCCCATGACACTGAAAAGCAGCGACCGCCGCACGGTGGAGGCTTGGCAAGCGGCGCTCCCGACGTGGCGTCCAGTGATAACGCTAAACGGCGATGTGCCCGACGCACTCACAGACATCGTGGACCGCATAGAGGTGGTGGCGTCGCCGGGCTTCCATCCCTATGACAGCAGCGAGGATGCGGCAGTAAGCTTTGTGGCGACCTCATCCACGGGCGACTTCATCCGCGTCACCCCTGCCGGGGCGTGGAAATCGGTGTCGTCGGGCAATTCGCAGCCGGGCCGGTCTCGCCTGTGGCGCATGGCCTGCCGGAGCGACAGTGTGACTGACGTCATAGCCTCGTTGCGCCTGTCGGAAGGCGTTGTGACATCGACACAGGTGACCGTGCCGCTGACAAGCGTCACCAATCAGTGCCGACGCATGGAGCGGTTGCTGACCACGCAAGCCGAAACGCCGCCGGCGGCACTGCAACGCATATCGCCGCCCCACAGCTTCACGGCGGGATGCGTGGCGTCGCTGTCGGGCCTCGAGCTGTGGGGGCGGCTCAGCGCCCGGCGTTTCAGCGGATATGCGGCAGAGGTGTTTGCGGCTTCGCGGGCGGGCAGCGGCGCATGGCATGCGGCAGTGACCGTGGGCTTCGGCGACGGGAGCGAGCGCGTGGTGACTGTGAGCGAAGGCAAGTCGGGCGCACCGCTGACATTCGGTCCTCTGCTCAGCTATCCCTCGCCTGACGCAACGACGATGACAATAACGGTGAGCGCTGCGGGCGTTGTGCGCACGGCGACCTATCAGCTGACACCCGACGCCACAGGCACCCACGCCGTGTATATCCACCCAACCCTCGAGCCTCACGGGCTCACGGGCACACTGCCGGCAATGGTGATCCCGTCGGAAAAACGTATCCCGCGGCCGATGGACTCCTTTGTGTGTGCATGCGCATCGCCATCAGGTGCATCGCCGCGACAGGTGAGGGCACTGATGCCGGTGAGCGACGGGCGGGTGATGTCGGTATGGCCCTGCGGGCGCAACAACGCGGGATGGGAGAGCGGCAGCCTGAGATTTATCGTCATGTCGGACGCGGGCACTCACCGCGCCTCGCTGTCGCTGCTGCGCAGGCAGCGGCCATTGACACTCACGCTCATCGACAGTGACCCGGCCCGGGGCGAGCATGGGGCGGCAGTGGCCGACGGATGTCTCTATGCCATCGCGGGCCGTCGTCTCGTGAGGATAGGCTCAGGGACGGTCAAGACCATCGCCGACAACGTCAGCGCCCGCGCCATAGCCTACAGCGCGGCCTACGGCGAACTGTGGCTGAGCACCGACGACGGCGTGAAGGTGGTCGACCTCGCGAGCATGAGCGTCTACAGCCGCGACAACTACGACGTCGGAGCCTCGGTAGGGCAATATGCCGAGATAGACGGGCGCACCGTCGACCTCTCGCGTGAAGCGTCAGCGCCGCAGGTCTATGTGAGATGGTCGGGCAGCATCGCCACGGGCGAAGACTACCGCCGCATGCGCGAAGCCCGGCTCGACCTGCGGGCGGAGGAGTCGACAGGCGTCGAATTAGCCGTGAGACGTGTCAACCATAACGCCGTCGAGAACCGCGCCACATGACGCATCGCGGGCTCGGGACGCATAGTCGCCCCGCTTCACGCACGTTGCCACGGTCTGCCCGCGCGTGCATGGCAGTTTGACTTTCAGGGCAGAGTGTCGGCCGATACATGTGTTTCATCTTTCAATCTAACATTATGACACCCACAGAAATAGCAATCGAAAACGCCCGGCGACTGGCCGTGGCCACCGAAGTGTATGACCCCGTGAGCGGCCGCGGAGCCTACGGCGAGCGCGTCGAGGTAAGGACGCCCGTCGAGGGGCTGCCGACGGCCATGGTGCCCGTGAGCATGACCGCCGACCCCGACTACAAGCCGACGCTCGACAGCCGCGGATGGCAGATGCTGCGCTTCCGCCACGACTTCGAGTTCTGGTGTGTGAGCTGCGTCACCATCAAGCCAAAGGACGGCTACCGCAATGTGGCCTTCCGACTGAACCGCGCCCAACGCAAGGTGCTCGCCGCCCTGGAGTTTGACCGTCTGGCGGGACGGCCGATGCGCATCATAGTGCTGAAGGCCCGCCAATGGGGATGCTCGACCTTGATTCAGAACTATATGGCATGGATACAGCTGTGTATCCGCACCAACTGGAGTTCGCTCATCTGCTGCCACAAGAAGGACTGCGCCGTCAACATACGCCGCCTCTACTCCGACCTCATCGCTGGCTATCCGGCCGAGTTGACCGACAGCGACGACGGTCAGCCGCTGCGCTTCAAGCCCTTCGAGGGGTCGGTCAACGTGCGCGAGATAGCCGGTCGCGGATGCCGCGTGGCCGTGGCGTCGAGCGACAATCAGGATGCCATCCGCGGCTACGACATCGCCATGGCGCATCTGTCGGAAGCGGCATTCTGGCGCGAATCGGCGCGACATTCGCCCGACGACATCATCCGCAGCGTGTGCGGCTCGGTGGCCTTGCTGCCCTACACCCTCATCGCCATGGAGTCGACGGCCAACGGCACGGGCAACTTCTTCCACGAGGAGTGGCAGCGCGCCAAGGCAGGGGAAAGCGACAAGCGCCCGGTGTTTGTGGCCTGGCACGAAATCGAGTTCAACACCGCACCGCTCGACGTGGATGCCGAGTCGTTCGCGGCTACACTTACAGACGCCGAGCGCGGACTGTGGAACGCCGGCTGCACACTCGAACAAATCAACTGGTACCGACAGAAAGCCCGCGCCAACAAGGATATACGCAAGCTTCACGCCGAATATCCGTCGACCGACACCGAGGCATTTGCCGCAACCAACTGCGGCGTATTCGACCAGAACGACATCGACCGGCTGCTGGCGGGATGTACGGAGCCGCTGCGAACCTGTGCCGTCGTGGGCGAGAACTTCTATGACCGGCCGGGCGGAGAGTTGCAGATCTGGGCCGAGCCGGTGAACCGCGGCGACTATATCGTCAGCGTCGACATCGGCGGACGTTCGGCGGCCAGCGACTGGTCGGTGATCGCCGTGATGAGGCGCGGCGACCCGTCGACCGGGGGCAGGCATGAGATTGTGGCGCAGTGGCGAGGCCATGTCGACCACGATATACTCGTCGACATAGCCCGAGTCATAGCCGAGCGATATAACTACGCTCTGCTCATCATCGAGAGCAATACACTCGAGTCGGAGGCCAACGCCGGAGCGGGAGCCAACGCCTATGTGCTCGACCGTCTGGCGGCTTCGTATTACAATATCTACCGCCGGGGGCCGTCACTCGCGAGCGGCGAGAGCGGTGCACCGCGCATCGGCTTCCACACCAACCGCGCGACCAAGGTGGCGGCCATCAACTGCCTCATCCGCGCCCTGCGCGAGGACGAGTACATAGAGCGCTCGGCGGAGGCATGCTATGAGTACACGGTCTACCGTCTTCAGCCCAACGGCTCCTACGGCGCCATCAAGGGCCACCACGACGACATAGTGATGACCCGCGCTCTGGCGATGTATGCCGTCTACGACACTCCCACCCCTGAGGTCATCCCCCCGCTCGCCACCATCAACCGCCGCATGTGGCAGTAAATCATGGGCGATTTTTGTTGCGCTATTGGGTTTAAAATCGTAAATTTGCGAAAATCTTTG
>CAYVTB010000132.1:0-5280 GCA_964454365.1 uncultured Bacteroides sp.
AAATCTAATCCTATGAAAAAACTAATTCAAATTGTACTTCTTTCTGCTGTTGCTTTGTAAATAATACGCTTCAGCGCGGCAAAAGTTGCGGCAGAAGACCCTCAGATGCACTTTTTAGTCTTTTTTTACCCTGCAGGGCTCCGATGGCGAATATATGTTAACGCCCGGGGCGTTGGTCGGTAATCTTTGGGCGTTGGTCTATATTTCTTGCTCAAGACGCGATAACTTGTTACCTTTGCTGAGCAAAACGACAGATTCTCCTATGAAATTCACCAAACGACTGACAATGCTTGTCCCCGCGATGGCCGTCGCGGCCGTCGCCGCTGCCTATACGATCAGCGGCGTGGTCACCGACCTCACCGGCGAGCCGCTTCCCGCGGCATCCGTCAGACTCCTGACCCAGCGCGACAGCACGCTTGTCAACGGAACTGTATCGGCCGCCGACGGGCGTTTCTCGCTGACCGACCTGCGTCGTGGCCGCTATCTGGTCGAAGTGAGCTATGTAGGCTACACAACTAAAATACTTAACGCGGGCCTGCGCGACGCCGATCTGAAACTCGACACAATCAAGCTCGCCGATGATGCCATCATGCTCAACGAGACAACCGTCGTAGGCATCAAGACGCCCATCACGGTGAAGGAAGACACGGTGGAATTCAATGCCGACAGCTATCGCACGGCCCCCGGCGCCGTGGTTGAAGACCTGCTCAAGCGCCTGCCGGGCGTCGAGGTAGGCTCCGACGGCTCTATCACCGCCAACGGCCAGACGGTCTCAAAGATTCTTATCGACGGTAAGGAATTTTTCAGCGATGACCCCACGGTTGCCTCCCGTAACCTGCCCGTCGACATGGTCGACCGCCTGCAGGTTGTCAACCGCAAAAGTGACCTTGCGCGCCTCACGGGCGTCGACGACGGCGAGGACGAGACCGTCATCAATCTCACTGTTAAGAAAGGCATGCAGAACGGATGGTTTGGCACGGTCGAGGGCGGCTACGGCACCGACGACCGCTACCGCGCCCAGTTCAATATAAATCATTTCTGGAACGGCAATCAGATAACCTTCATCGGCGCTGCCAATGACGTCAACGACCTGAGTTTCAACGATGGCACCGCCGGTCGCTTCCGCCGCTTCGGAGGCAGCAACGGCATCACCACCTCCCAGGCACTGGGCATCAACTTCAACGTAGGTAACGGCGAGATCCTGCGCGTAGGCGGCGATGTAATGTACTCGCGCAGCGACCGCGACACCCGCGAGCGGTCTTCACGCCAGTTCCTGCTGCAAAGCTACACCCCCTACTCCAACTCGGGCAAGATCGCCCGCGACCTCGGCAACAACATCCGCGCCGACTTCCGCATCCAGTGGAAACCCGACTCGCTCAACACGCTCGACTTCCGCCCGACCTTCAGCTACAACCACAACAATTCCTGGAGCAACGACTCGTCGTTGACAGCCGCCCGCGTTGACGGCTCCGAGCCAGTGACCCGCAGTATCAACCGCTCCCAATCGCGCGGCGACTCGTGGACAGCCCGCGGCACATTAATATATAACCACAAGTTTGCCTCCCGCAAGGGCCGCGCTTTGTCGCTCTTTGTCAATTACAACTACAGCAACGTGCGCGAGAACAGCGACACCTACTCCTGGAACCGCTTCTATAACTACAACGACTCGGTTGACCTCTACGACCAGTTCTCAACCTCGCGCACGCTGACCAACAATATCTCGGCGCGCTTGAGCTGGACCGAGCCGATCGGCCGCCCCTCGGCCGGCAACTTCATCACCGTTGCCTACCGCTTCCAGTACCGCTGGAACAGCATCGACAAGCTCGTCTATGACCACCCGGTGTATTTTCCCGAAGGGTGGGACGGCCCGGCCATCATTGACTCCGACCTCATCTTCAGCGACGACCTCTCCAACCGCTTCCGCAACGACTACATGAGCCAGGACATCCGTGCCGGCTTCAAGCACGTCGCCCGCAGCAACAGCATCGACGTTGGCCTCTCGGTAGTGCCCCAGATGTCACGCTCCGAGGAGCTCATCAACTCAGAGCGCAACATCCCCGAGCGCCATGTCGTCAACTTCGCGCCCTACCTGCGCTACCGCTGGAAACCGGCCAAGACAACGTCGCTCAACGTCGACTACATGGGACGCACGTCGCAACCCTCGATGACCCAGCTGCAACCTGTCGCCGACATGAGCAACCCGCTGCGCATCGTCATCGGTAATCCCGACCTTGATCCCTCGTTCACCCACAACCTGAGACTGCGCTTCCAGAACTTCAACCCCGAGGCCCAGCGCTCGGTCATGGCAATGATCGATGCCCGCGTAGTCCAGAATTCCATCATCTCGATGACCGACTACGACTCCTCGACCGGCGCTCAGACCACCACCTACGGCAACGTCAACGGCGAGTGGAACGTCCGCGCCATGAACATGGTTTCCTTCCCCTTCCGCAACAAGCGCTGGACCTTCAACAACCACCTGATGCTCTACTTTGCCAACAGCATCGGCTACAACAACGGGCTGCGCAACCGCTCAGAGTCGTTCATGTTCAACATCTCCCCCGGCATCGCTTTCCGTCCCGACAATTTTGAAGTTGAGATCAGGCCCCGCTACTCGCTGCAGAACGTCCACAACACCGTTCAGGTAACCGGCAACCGCACGGTCAACACCTATGGCGGCGACCTCTACCTCTCCTATACTCTTCCCTTCGGCGTGACGCTTAACACCGATCTTTCCTACTCGGCGACCCGCGGCTATTCCCAGGGCTTTGACGAGAACCGCTGGCTGTGGAACGCGTCGCTGTCCTATTCAATGCTGCGCAGCCGCTCGCTCACCCTCGCTCTGAAAGCCTACGACCTGCTCAACCAGCAGTCCAATATCCGCCGCAACGTCACCGCCAATTATATCGACGACACATCGACCAACTCTCTCGGTCGCTATGTGATGGTCACCTTGTCCTACAAGTTCAACACCTTCGGCAAGGGATCTATACCCGTCGACCGCAACGCTCCCCAGCATGGGCCCGGTGGACCTCCTCCGGGCGGACCACCACCCGGAGCACCCCGTGGAGGCCGTCCTCCGTTCTAAAAAATTAAAATTCCTCAACCCAAAAGGGTTCTCGGTTAAATCCAGTGATTTTTTCCTTCGCCGAAACCCTACATCTGAATTTTTCATAAGTTGATTTGTGTATGGGAGCCGATGTTCGTGAGAATGTCGGTTCCGCTTTTTTACGCCCTGCCTTAAAAAAGCCAAGTTTATGGCTAAATAATTTTGAAAATATGGTTTATGGTATTAAATTTGCTGACAGATAATTGAATCAACTTTTTTAACCCTAATTTCCCTACTTTACTATGAACAGTTTCTTCAATTTCCTTGATCCGATGTTCAACTACATAGACAAGGGCAAATTGTTCCGTCAACCTTTCATGTGGCTGTATTATCTGATCGGCGTCGGCTGCGCTCTATGGTTGCTTTACTCTCTCGGAGATATCTTTGACCAGTTCAGCCACACCAAAGGAAGCGCCACTTTCATGCTTATTCTCTTAATCTTTCTGGATCTCGCCGTCGCTGTCTTCAGCGTCATGTATTGGTTTAAACGAGCCACACAGGTTAACACCAACATGCCGGCCAATTCCCGCTTCTTTGCCATCCCGGCCGTCGCAAATCTTCTGCGTTGTCTCGGCGAGTTTGTCGGCATCGTGATCGCCGGTGCCGGTGCCTATATCTCGCTTTTCACCGCAATCTTTGCATCAGACAACTATTTCTTGCGCAACATGGCAGCCTATGGTCTTTTAGGCATAATCGTATGCCCTATCATCGGTTACATTATCCTTGTAGTTGCCCGCTTCTTCTCTGAGGCTATTCTTGCCATCGCAAGCATCGCCAACGACACCCGCGAGCTCGCTACCTTCAATCCCGCCAACTGATCGAAATAAACATATACACGAAGCGCCCGGCAGTTGATGACTGCCGGGCGCTTCGTGTATAACTGTTGAATTATCTTTCTTATTTAGCCGCAGGAGCGGGAGCTGCAGTGGCAGCAGGAGTGGCCGGAGCGGTAGTTGCAGGAGCAGCTGTCTCGCCGTTGCCCTTGTAGCGGGCGTTGAGGGCGGCAATAACTGCATCGGTAACGTCGAGCTCGGGGTTGACATAGTAGGCGACGGTGTCGTCGAGAACAGCGTCAAAGTGGTTGGCGACGCTGAGGTCGCGGATAACGCTGCGGATCGAGTCATTGAGGCGGCGGCTCTGCTCGTTCATATAGACGGCGATCTGCTGCTCGCGCTGCTGGCTCCAGCGCTGGGCCTCGGCTTGGCGGTTATAGAAGCTCTGCTCGTCGGCGCGGGCGCTCTCGGGAGTGAGATATACGTTGTTCTGAGCCTTCTGCTGGATGGTCTGATAGAATCGCTGGAGCTCGGCTTCCTTGGCCTGTCCCTGATTCTGATATTCCAGGAGCATGCGCTGCTGCTCGGTCATGAGTTCCTGAGCGAGGGTGTAGTTGCTGAGCACCGACACCATGTTGACATAACGGATATTGAGTGATTCGGCGTCGCCGGGAGTGACTGCTGCGGCGGTGCCGTTATCGGCGCTCTTGGAGCACGAGCCCATGGCGAAGGCTCCTACTGCCAGAAGGGCAGCCACAGCGAGTTTAAATTTCTTCATATTGAACTGTGGTGTTCTTGTTAAAGTGATTTGTTAATGTTGTTTCTTTCCGTTGCCCGCCGAGGCCGCACAACTCAAGCCACGCTTGCGCAGGGCCGGCGAGGAATGTACATGTGACGAAGGAAAACGACCGCCCTTGACAAAGATGATTTTCACGCCCAGCAGAACGAAGGCTGCCGCTACAATCGCGATGCTCAGTAAGACCAATTTCATGCGCCCAGATGTAAATTCGATGCAAATATAAGAAAGCTTGATTAAATTTTAGCGATTTCTCGATTTTATTTTGTAACTTAGAGCGCGGAAATAAATTATTTTAACATTATTCGCGTTACGTTAAAGGTTCTTAACCCATTTTTTAACTGACTTGTACAACACTTAATCCTTATAAGAGATGACTATCAAAGATCTTCAACCCGCTCTGGTATTCGACATTTTTGACCGTATTACCAAGGTTCCCCGCCCTTCCAAGAAGGAAGGCAAGATACGCCAGTTCCTGCTCGACTTCGCTGCCGAGCACGGCATAGCCGCCAAGACCGATGCCGTAGGCAACGTTGTCATGAGCAAGCCCGCCACCCCCGGCCACGAACAGGCTCCGACCGTCATTATGCAGGCCCACATGG
>CAYVTB010000133.1:0-5275 GCA_964454365.1 uncultured Bacteroides sp.
TCTTCCTCAAGAGCCCGATGCACGACTACACCAAGGGTGAAGTGCCCGTAAACCATCTCTTCCAGCAGTATGTCATGCTGAAGAACGCTATCCGCGAGATGGGTGGTTACGAAGCCGACGAAACAATCGATTAATGCCCTCCCGCTAACGCCAAAATTCTCCGGGCCTCAGGGCCCGGTGTTTATAAAAACTCGACGGCCCCGCGAATCTGAATCGCGGGGCCGTCGCTGTTTATGGCAAGGCTTTATTTAAAGCTGGGTGTCGGGGTCGAGATTGGCGCTTTCGATATCCTTGAAGTACTTGTAGGTCTGGACCATGAGTTCGCCGCAAGCGTCTTCGTCGGCGACGATGAGAGCCTTGGGGTGCATCTGCAGGGCCGAGATGGTCCACATCTGCGAAATACCACCTTCAACGCCGTGCTTCAGGGCGCGGGCCTTGTTGTGACCGTTCACGATGAGCAGGACACTCTTGGCAGCACAGATAGTGCCTACACCTACGGTGAGAGCGGTCTTGGGAACGAGGTCGACATTGTTGTCAAAGAAGCGCGAGTTGGCGATGATGGTGTCGCGGGTGAGAGTCTTCATGCGGGTGCGCGAGTTCAGCGATGAACCGGGCTCGTTGAAAGCGATGTGGCCGTCGGGGCCTACGCCGCCGAGGAAGAGGTCAATGCCGCCGTAGGAAGCGATCTTCTCCTCGTAGCGCTTGCACTCCTCGATAGGATCGGGAGCATTGCCGTTGAGGATGTTGACCTGCTCGGCGGGGATATCTATCTGGTTGAAGAAGTTGGTCCACATGAAAGTATAGTAGCTCTGCTCGTGGTCGCGGGGAATGCCGCAGTATTCGTCCATGTTGAAGGTCACAACGTGCTTGAACGACACTTTGCCTTCCTTATTGAGCTTGATGAGCTCGCGGTACATGCCCAGGGGTGAGCTGCCTGTGGGGCAACCCAGCACGAAAGGATGCTCGGCGGTGGGGTGAGCTTCATTAATACGGGCGGCTACATAATTGGCAGCCCAGCGCGATACCTCGGCATAGGACGGTTCGATGATAAGTCTCATTGTTTTTAGATATTGAGGGTTAGTTAATGTGTCTCGATTGGCTACAAAGGTAGCTAAAATAAACAAGTGTTGCAAATCATTTTTCCATGACGTTGCAACACTTGCCTTATCTTTGCGGCACACAGGCCGATGATTTACTTGCGGCGGCGCACCGAGCGGGCTGCTCCGGCCGAGCGCGACGCTGGAGATTCCTTTACGCGCGAGCTGCGCTTGGCAGGGCGGCGGGCATTGCGTTCCTGTCGCGGGGCGGGTGCCGCCGCGGCAGTTTCCTGTGCCACATCAGTGCTGTCACCGGCATTGACTTCGGTAGCGGCACGAGCCTGCAGTTCCTCGCGAGTGGGAGTCCACAGGTTGTCCTCGAAGTGGTCAAGACGGGCCTGGATGCTGTCCTGGGCACGGCGACGGTCCTCGGGATCGGGATAGAGCTGGGCAAGCGACTTGTTCTTCAGATTGCGGGTTTTGTAGATGTCGCCGTCATACATGGTGAGAGTGAAGAAGTCGTCGTAGGTACACGTCGGCAGATTGTTGTCGTCATTGACAAAAATCGGCTGAAGGGCCAGGTGGGGACGCAGATCACTCATCTTAACCCAGAACATCGGGTAGCGGATGGCCTCGCCGCCAAAGTCACCCGAGCGGTGGAGCACCGGGCAGATTGCCTCGACGACAGGCTTGAGACGGTTGTTGCGCGTGTCAAAGGTCCAGCGTTCGATGATATAGTAGGACAGGACTTCATTGCTGGGCACGTCGCTCTCGTCGATGGTGTAGCGGGGTTTCTTGTCGCTCGACCCGCGGGCGGGTTCATATATGATATAGAAGCGGTCGAGAATGTCCTTGACCGGTACCTGATATTTCTCGGTAAACACCTCGCGGCCGTCGAGATACTCGTAGGGCGTAATCTGGCCGGCGGCAAGAAGACGCATGATGATGCGGAAAAGGTTTTCGTTGCCTTCCTCGAGCTCCTCGGGGAAATAGAGCGGCGCGTTGCGGTCCTTCTCGAGATCAAGCTCGCGATAGATTACACGCATCCACTGCACATCGGCATCGCTGAGGTCGTTGCCGTCATAGAGGCCTTGCATGCGCTCGGTGACACCGGGAGTGGTCTGTTCCTGGGCCTGGCCGGGACGGCGGCGGGTGACGGAGCCACCGGCGGGAGTGACGTCCTGGGCGGTGATAGCCACGGCTGCGCCGGCGGCGAGCAGGGCTGTGAGGGTATATCTGATAGCTTTCATGTGCTTGTGATTCTTCTGGTTAATTCACTATCACTTCCATAGGCGACAGGTCGCGGGTGATACCGTCGGGACCGATGGCCTTGATTCGCGAAATATAAAAGCGCTTGCCGCGCTGCAGGCGCTGGAACGACTGCTTCTGGCGTGTCGAGAAATTGGCTCCGTCGCTCACCTCGGGAATAGCATTGCCCATAGAGTCAAAGAAGACAGTCTCGAAGCTTACGACATTGAAAGGTGTGTTGAGCAGGCCGTCGTCAATGGCTGCCTGGAGGCCGTCGGCCTTGAGCAGGAGCGTCTTGGCAAAAGGCTTGCCGCCGCGATAATGGTCCACGTTGCCCTGAGCGTCGGTAAAGGCTATGAAGGGAGTGGGATCGGGCAACTTGCGCACGCGGAAGGTGGTCTGTGCCACCTGCACCTGGCGACCGTCCATATTGGCGGTGACGGTGACGGTCGCATCCTTGCCGACGGCCGACGGGCGGGCTACCCAGTGGTCGCCCGAGCGGGTCAGTGTACCGTTGCTCATGGTAGCAGAGATATCACTCATCGCCACGCCGGGCACCGAGATACCTACCGGGTTGTCGATACCGGCATAGAGGACGTTCATCATCGTGGCCGAAACAGTCGCCATAGGCTCGATGACGGTATAGGACGACTCGAAGGGATGGCGCGTGGTGGTACCGTCGCCGTGGGCAACTTCGAGATAGCCGCTATAGGAGAACGTGCCGGTCGACTGGGGATTGAGCTCATAAAGTCCGCGATCATTGCCAAGGGGCTGGCCCTGGACATAAACCACAGGTCGAGCGGTGGTATCTACCGCCGCAAGGACGATGTTGGCCGAATATTTGCCGCCGCGCATGACCATGCGCGACTGGGGCATCACATAGGCGTTGAGCTCGTTGACGCGCACGTCACCGGCATCGACCTGAGAATAGATCGACGACAGAGCCTCGCCCTCGGCATAGAGGATGTCGCTCTGCAGCTTGGTGAGAAGCGTGACGGCGGCCACGACGGGCTGCTGGTCAAACTTAGCCTCTTCCCAAAGCTGAGGGGCCAGGGTGCCCTTGCGCTGCACGGGAGCAGTCGAAAGCATGTTCACGATGTTCTCGCGCTTGAGACTGTCGGGAATAAAGCCGCCGATATAGTCGCGGTAACCTTCAACGCGCTGGCGCAGGTTCTCGCCGAGGTTCTCGCCCGGGGCAAGCATGACAACCGCCGCGGCCTCGAGGTCATCGCGGTTAAGGATATTATCGGGGTCTCCCTTGGGGCCGTCGGCCTTGTGGACGATTTCGAGCTTGAGCGAGTCGACCAGCGCGAGCATCGACGCTGTGGCGCGGCGCACGCCCCCGGCCTTGTCAAGCCAGGCCTGTCCCTTGTCGGGATTCATCTCCGTAAAGGCCTCCAGCTGCCGGTAGATGGTCTCGTTGCGCCGCGACACGTTGTCATTGGTGCGCGACGGGCCGTCATGGACCTGCGTGAAGCCGACGAGCACGTCGCTCGAGACGTTCAGCGCGAGCATGGCGGTCAACACGATATACATCAGGTTGATCATCTTCTGGCGCGGGGTGAGCCTGTTGTTGTTTGCTCCCATTTATCTTATATCTAATTTCAAGGGATTTAATCGGTTATTTAAGAATTGCCGTTGGCGTGGCTTGTCACGCCGGTGCTGATGGGCTGGCCCGGAGCAGGCTCCATGCCCATGGGGCGATACATGTTGACGGTCATTGCCGTGAGCATCTTCTCGTAGACCGAGTTGAGCTGCTGCATGTGGCGTGCCATCTTCTCGGTTTCCTCGCAATACTTGACACTTGTCGAGGCGCTCTTCTCATACATGTCGCGGATATCCTTGATACCGCGGTTGACGCGGTCGATCGAGTCGAGCTGCGACGACACGCTCTTGAGCTGAATCTCGTAGATTGTGTTGAGGCCGGTAATATTGCGGTTGAGGGTCTGCATCTGCTCGACGTAGCCCTGAGACGAACGGGTGATATTCTCCGAGTTCTCGGTGATGGCGCGGTAGGATGCCAGCAGTGTGTCACTCACGTTATTGAGCGCCTCGGTCGTGGACTTGAGATGCTGCATTTCGGCGGCGATGCCGGCCATCTGGTCGAGATAGTTCTGGGTAGCCGAGGTCAGTTCGGCCATGCGTGAAAGCTGGTCGGCGGCGGCAGCCATCTTGGAGATGGCGCCCGAGAGCGACTTTGAATCTTCCTCGCTGAGCTCGATGCCGTCGGGAATACCGACAGCCGCGCGGGCCTGGCGGGCGCTGACACCGTGGCCGGCTGCTGCGCCACCGGTGGCGGCAAGGAAGGCGGCTTCCTCGGCGGTCACCTCGCCGTCTTCTCCCTTACCCTTGCGCAGGGCCGGGAACACGTCTTCCCAGTTATATTCGCGCGGGGGACGGTCAAAGGCAGTCAGGACAAACATCAGCACCTCGGTGCCCATACCTATCGAAAGCAGGGCGTTGCCGCCCGGCAGGTGAAGAATCTTGAACAGCGCGCCCCAGATCACGATAGCGGCACCTATCGAGTAGGCAAAGTTGAAGAAGCGCTGGCCCTTTTCACTGCTGATGAAGGCGCCGATGCCGCGGCGGTATTGTTGTACTTTTCCCATTGTCATGTCTGTAAAAGTCTTGTGTTGGTTGAGTGAGAGATGGTTATTTCTTCTGGCGGTTACCGCGGGCAAAGCCTATCTGGCTGCGCACGCAGCGGAAACCGATATATGAGCGCTGCTCGTTCTGGTATTCCCACATACGCAGGTCGCTGCGTATGTTGTGGGCGACGTCCTTCCACGAGCCGCCGCGCACGATCTTGCGCTTGAGCCTGTAGGGATCTTCCTGGGCAGCGTCGTAGCGGTACTCGGGGTTGAGGTCATTGGTCAGGCGCGAGACACTCTCGGTGTAGGCCGTCGAGGTCCATTCGCTCACGTTGCCGGCCATGTCATAGAGGCCGAAGTCGTTGGGCGCATAGGTGCCGACTCGCGAGGTAATCACGT
>CAYVTB010000134.1:0-5111 GCA_964454365.1 uncultured Bacteroides sp.
AGTCGAGGAAGGAGAAGTTTTTCATCCAGTCGTAGTTGTTGACCATCTCGGCGGCGTTGGGAGCGTCGGAGTCAAAGTCGAGGAATTTGGCCAGCTGGGCCTTGATGGCCTGCTGATTGTGACGCAGGGTCTCCTCATCGAGGAGTTTGCGCTCCTGGCTCTTCATCGAGGGGTCGCCGATCATGCCGGTGGCGCCGCCGACGAGCGCGATGGGTTTGTGGCCGGAGCGCTGGAAGTGCTTGAGCATCATCACGCCCACGAGGTGGCCGATATGCAGGGAGTCGGCCGTGGGGTCGATGCCCAGGTAGGCCGTCGTCATTTCTTTCTTGAGTTGTTCGTCGGTGCCCGGCATCATCTGGTGGATCATGCCGCGCCAGGTAAGTTCTTCAATAAAGTCCATGCGGATTTGTATCTTTTAGAGTAGTTTTTATCATTCGATATCTTCAAAAGCCAGCGGCAGCAGGGATTTCACCGAGGGGAGGCGATAAATCGAGTCGCGCCCTACGAGGAGCACCTCGACAGGGTTTCCCGCAAGCTTTTCATATTCCAGCAGTGCCTGGCGGCAGGCACCGCAAGGCGAGATGGGCAGCCCGAGCTCGCTGTCGTCGACGCCGCGGGCCGCGACGGCGATGGCCTTGAAGGGCACGCCGGGGAAACGCGCGCCGGCCGAGAAGCAGGCCGACCGCTCGGCACAGGTGCCCGAGGGGAACGCGCTATTTTCCTGATTGGCACCACATATTATCTCTCCGTTTTCAAGAAGGATGGCCGCTCCTACCTTGAACCGGCTGTAGGGAGCATAGGAATGGAAGGTGTACTCCCTGGCCAGGTCGACGAGTTGCCGTTCCCGGGGCGTGAGCTCGTCGTAACTCAGCTCTGTGAGGGTTGTCTTTATCTCTCGTTCTTTCATTTCTATTTGTTCCGTTTAGGATTGCAAATTTACGCTTTATCCCTCAAAAGATAAAATAATCGCTTTAAAATTTTATTATCTGAAGATTTTGCCCTATTTTTGCAGCTTGAAAACGTCAAACCTCAACGCGCAACAAAAAATATAAAACATAATGGAAAATAAAGAGACCAACAAACCCCTGAACGACGTCCAGGATGCACCGGATATCCTGGCCCGTGCCAAGGCCAACAGCAAGCGTATCCTCACCCTCTCTATCTTCATCTTCGCTGTTCTCGCCGGTGTTCTCATCTGGTTCTTCGTATCACGCAGCAATGCCGCCAAGGCCGACGAGGCCATCGGCCGTGCCGAAATCGAGCAGAACGACTCTATCGCCCTGCAGCTCTACAAGGAAGCCGCAACCATGGGTCACAAGAGCGGCAACCGCGCCAAGCTCGAAGTCGCTATCCGTCTCTATCAGCAGCACGACTATCAGGGTGCCCTCGAATACCTCAAGGATGCATCGATCGATGACAACATCATCGCTGCCGGCGCCCTCACTCTCGAAGGCGACTGCTATGTAAACCTCCAGCAGTACCCCGAGGCTCTCCGTGCCTATGACAAGGCTATCAAGGCTGCCGACAAGAATCCCGCCGTCGTGCCCCTGATCCTCATCAAGAAAGCTCAGGTATACCGCCAGCAGAAAGATTACGAGGCTGAATACAAGGCCTACAAGCAGATCATGGACGATTATCCCGCCTATGACAACTCGGCCCAGTTTGATGTACGCAAGTACTACGAACGCGCCAAGGCGGCCGCCGGTAAATAATAAAGAAACTACGCCGGGAACATTCCCGTGAAACTTCTACCCCACCTGGGTGTGCCGCCTGGCCTGCTCACGGTGGGGTTAATAATATCTTCAACACAGTTTTCACTTGGATAAGACTGAAAGACTAAACGAACTCGCCTCGCGCCCCGTGGGGCGGCTCCTGTGGCAATATAGCCTGCCTGCTGTCGTGGGTATGCTCGTCATGGCACTCTACAATGTCGTCGACCGCATTTTCATCGGCCAGGTCGTGGGACCCGAGGCCATCGCGGGCCTGGCGCTGACATTCCCGATCATGAACATCACCACGGCAATAGGTGTGCTTGTCGGTGTGGGAGCTTCGTCGTGGATCTCGATCCTGATGGGTCGCGGCGACAAGCCACGCGCCGAGCTCATTCTCGGCAACTCCCTTGTGCTGACCTTGATCAATGCCGCTATCTATATTGCTGTCTTCGCGGTGTATATTGACCCAATCCTGCGCGTTTTCGGAGCCGGGGACATCACCCTCCCTTATGCGCGCAGCTACATGCTCTGGGTCCTGCCGGGGCTACTGCTGACCAATGTGGCCTTCGGGCTCAATAACGTCATCCGCGCCACGGGCTATCCGCGCCTGGCGATGTATACCATGCTCATCGGCGCCGGGGTTAATATCGTGCTCGATGCCGTCTTTGTCCTCGTCCTCGGATGGGGTATGGTGGGCGCCGCCATCGCTACCGATATCGCCATGCTGGCGTCGGCTATCTTCGTGATCGCCCACTTTCTGAAGCCCGGTGTCACGCTCACCTTCCGTCGCGGCACCTACCGCCTGCGGCTCAAGGTTATCGCCGATATCGTCTCAATCGGCGCGTCACCGGCACTTGTCAATGCCGCCGCTTGCCTCATCAACGCCCTGATCAATCGCGCGCTCGTCGACCACGGCGGCGACATGGCTATAGGCGCCGCGGGCATCTTCGTGACTTACGCGTCGATTCTCACCACCGTGCTGATCGGCATCAACATGGGACTTCAGCCTATCCTCGGTTACAACTATGGTGCCGGAATCATTTCCCGATTGCGACGTGTGACCTGGATCGCAATGGCCGTGGCGACCGCTATTTGCGTCTTGGGGAGCGCCGTCGGACTGTTGTTCTCCGAGGCCATAGCACGCACGTTTACCACCGATGCCTATCTCATCGAGGTCACGGTCTACTGCCTGCGCAATGCCTTGTGGGCCTTCTCGGTAGTCGGTGTTCCCATTGTCGCCACCTGTTTCTTCCAAAGCATCGGCGCGCCGGGCCAGGCGTTTTTCCTGAGCATGACCCGCCAGGTCCTGTTTCTCATCCCCCTGATGCTGTGGCTTCCGGGCACGATGGGTGTCACCGGCGTGTGGCTGTCCTTTCCCCTGAGCGATATTCTTGCCTTCCTGGTGGCCGCCGGCATGCTCTGGCACCGTTTCCGAGTCATAAACCGCGAACAGGCCAGTCTTCCCCTGAGCAACCCATAACTAAAATATCACATAATGAAAAAATTACTTTTTATTGCAGCGACGGCCCTCCTGATGGCCTCCTGCTCGAGCGATGAAAACACCGTGACCATCCACCTCCCGGAGGACTTCACGGAAAGCACCCTGGTCGTGAGCCATGTAACAATTGACAATATTTTCAACGCCACCAAGCAGGAAGACCTCGTCGTGGTCTACGACACACTCGAAGTGAAAAACGGCGTGGCAAAGATGAAACTCGATCCTGCCGGTGCCGCGCGATATAATATCGAACCGCCGGTTGCCAGCCGTACGGAGCCCGATTTCTATGCAGCTCCCGGCGAGAAACTCGTGGTGACGATAACAGCCTTCGATCCGTTGGTGTATGAAGTTAAGGGTACTCCGCTGATGGAAGACCTCACGGCCCTTGCCGCGATAACCAATCCCATACAGCAGGAATACTTCGTTCTCGTCAACAGCGACGAGCATGTCAGCGAGCAGCAAGCCAAGGAAATAATGGACCGCGCCGATGCCGCGATCAAGCAATTTGTGGCCGACCATCCCCGCAGCCATGCCGTTCCCTTTGCAATCCTTGACCTCAGCGGCGATGAATTCAAGGAAATTTACGACAACATGACCCCTGAGGCAAAGGAATCCATCCTCATGCCCTATGCCGAGCTCTACAACCGCCAGGTTGAGGAAATGCAGCAGGAACGTTACGCCGAAGCCGCCCGCCATGCTGAATATGCCTCCGGCACTATCGAAGCTCCCGCCTTTACCCTCCCGTCGCTCGATGGAAAGAAAGTGAGCCTCAGTGATTTCCGCGGCAAGTGGGTCGTACTCGACTTCTGGGGCAGCTGGTGTGGCTGGTGCATCAAGGGCTTTCCCGCGCTCAAGGAAGCTTATGCAGAGTATGGCGACAAACTCGTAATCATCGGAATCGACTGCAACGACAGCGAAGAAAACTGGCGTGCCGCTGTCAAGAAGCACGAACTCCCCTGGCTGCAGCTCTACAACGGCTACGACCGCGCGATCTCCGAAGCCTACGACATCCAGGGCTTCCCCACCAAAGCCATCATCAACCCCGAAGGCAAAATCGTCGACCTCACCACCGGCGAAGACCCCTCCTTCTTCACCCGCCTCGCCTCCTTCCTGAAATAATAAATGTAAAGACCCTAAACAGTTAACTATATAAATAAACTACAGCGCGGAGAGGATTGCATTAATGGATCTCTCCGCGCTGTTCTATTACTCGTTTTATCACTTGCCGCTGAAATTGGCGCAGCCTGAGAAAGCTATGTACACGCAGTGACGGCACGAGCCCACGATGAGCCGGATTTCATGTGGCGCCGTAGGTCCAGCTTGCCTGCTTTAGGTATTAACAAACTGGATATGCTCTCAATAAAACCGAGTATATCCAGCCGATTATTATCTCAACAGTGACTTAGGGCCGAATTGCGGCAGACACGGCAAAGACCTTGAGGGTTGTCTACGTCGGCTCTTTATGGACTTTCTCATTTATACTTAACTAAGAAAATAAAGATAATCCGCGACAAAATCCTTATTGGTCAAATGTACCTTCTTAAATTATTTCCGGCGCGGTTATTTGATCAGGATTTAGATTCACAGTTCTGATGAATAGCGGATATCAATATTTAATATTTGTTGTTTCGAAATGTGACTTCTATGTTAATAATCATTAATTACTTTAAATTTCTTTACCGAAAGTTTGGAGATTGGAATCTTTGAGACGTACTTTTGCGAATTACTAACCTAAAACACAATACCATAACTAACTATGCGAGAGTATTTCAAAAATCATTTGTGTCTGTTTAAAATAGTATGCCTCCTGGCGGTGCTTTTCGTCGGGTTTACGGCCAGGGGTGAGGAGCTTGTGCGCAGGATCAGATTCCAGAATCCGGCGGCTGTCACGAGCAATATTT
>CAYVTB010000135.1:0-5079 GCA_964454365.1 uncultured Bacteroides sp.
ACCGCTGGTTCCTCGACCGCATCTGCACCCACATCCTCTCGTTTGAGGGCGACGGACGCGTCGTCTTCTACGAAGGATCCTACAGTGACTACGAAGAATTCAAGAAAGCCCAGAACGGCGGCAAGGAGCCCCCGCGGCGCCGCTACCGCAAACTGATGGAATAAAACAGCAAAGCCCGGAATTATCCGGGCTTTGTCTTTTTATAAGAAGGCTGATTAACGCACGACCACCTTGCGGGCGGCGGCGCCGCAGCGCTCGATGTAGAGTCCGGGTGCCGAGGGTAACGTATTGTAGCGCACACCGTTCAGATCGTAGAAGGCGGGTGCTTGGTCGCATGCGTCGTCAATAGCGACATTCTCCACCCCGGCGGCTACGTTGACATAATCCTCATACTCGATCTTCGCGAGATAATATGTATCTCCGCTTTCGGGATCGATCTCGCTCAGGATATAGTTCTCGGGATAGCCGTGTTCGCTGTTATACACAACGTCGCCGATAGCGTGGGACACGACATATTCCTCTTCGTCATCCCACTCCGTAACGTAAATGAGCGTCTCAAGACCGTAGGCGTCCACGCGATACTGCTCGCGGGTGCCATAAGACATGGAAATCGGACCATAATTGACGGCTTCTTCCATCGAGTAGTCATAGCTGCCCCACTCGTCGACCACGGTATAACTCATCGTGGCAGTCACGGGGACGCCGCCGATAACGCCTCTGGTCACCGATACAAACGAGCCATCCTCGTCGGGATAAGTATAGGTCGACTGGGCATACACGCCTTCCTCAACTTTCACGGCAGCCGACTTGATGTGATTGCCGGGGGACGGGAGACGGTCGATGCTGACCAGCTGTCCGTCAAAAGAGTCCCACTTGATGTTGGCCATGTGATCGCCTTCGACCCAGATGAAGCCGCCGAAATCGTCGGTGGTGAGCATCGACTGGGTAAGCTCGGTGGCCACGCCGTCGTCGCCGTATGTTACCACGAGGCGCTCCGTCGGGTCATAATCGCCCATGTAGAGCACGGCTATGGTGACTTCGGTCACGTTGCCGTCCTCGTTGCGGGTGATCGTGCGGGTATAGCAGTTGCCTACCTTTGCCCATTCATTGACCAGCCACATGTACTCGGTGTTGGCTGTGATTATACCCGGCATGCGCTCGTCATATTCTCGCTCTACCAGGCGCGACGGTTCCCAGTTGATGCCGTCATAGCTAACTTCTGTGAGACGACGGGTGAAGTAATTGTCGTCGTTGCCATATTCGCATGTGACTCGGACATAGCTTGCCGGCTCGCCGTCGGGGCCAAGTTCGGTCGTGACGCGCTCAAGCACATTGCCGCGGCTGTCATATTTTGTCTGATAGTCCTCGGCGTGGAACCATGTCCCTTCATAGGAATAAATGTGCTCGGTTTCCGCACGCCAGAGGACCGGGTCTTCCGACTGAGCGCGGAGAGCGGCCGTGCGGGCAAGGCCTTTCAGGTTATCTGTTTTAAACCCTGTTGCCGCGGGTTGAGCCGAAGCCGACAACGTCGCGGCCAACAGAGTTGCTAATGATACTATTCTCATATTGTTGTCAATCGTGTCAGAGAGCTACTTTAACGATCTTGCGGTCGGCCACGACGATATAGACTCCGCTCTCAAGCTGAGGAACAGCTTCGGCAGCGCCGCTGTAAACGAGCGAGCCGGCGGTTGAATAGACATTTACAGTGGCAGCGCCCTCGACAACGATGCGTCCGCCCGAGACGGTAATCTTCACGCCCTCGGCAGTTGCGTCGGCCACTCCGGCAGCCTCGTTGATGGTCTTGAAACGGCTCCAGCCTTCGGCGGCCTGGTAGGATTCAGCGCTACCTTCGGGAACGGTGAGAGGCACATTGTTATAAGTTTTGGTGGAAAATACGTTGGTATTTACCAGCACAGGAGGTGTCACGGCATTGCAGTTAATCGCAGTGAGTGCAGTGCACATGTCAAAAGCGCTCTCACCGACAGCGAGCAGCGAAGCACCGAGATTCAACGTCTTGGCAGCTGAAAGGCCGATAAAGGCTTCGGGCCCGATGACCTCGACACTCTCGGGGAGGTTGATAGCCTCGATGAGGGGATCGAAGTAGAAGGCCGACATGCCGATGGTGCGCAGCTTGGGACCGAAGGTCACGTTCTTGAGAGCCATCATGCCGCCGCAAGCCCAGTCGCCGAGCGATTCAAGATTCTCGGGCAGCTTGAGGTCGGTGATATTCCAGCAGGCATAGAAGGTATTGTTGCCGATCGAAGTCACGGCGTCGGGAAGATTGAGCTCCTTGAGGCCATAGCAGTAGTAGAAGGCGTGGTCGCCGATGGAAGTGATTCCCTCGGGAAGTTCAACCTCCTTGAGGCCGGTGCAGTTGTAGAATACAGAGTTCTCGATTTTTGTCACACCCTGGGGCACAATTGCCTTTTCGAGCTTGACACACTGGGCGAAGGCAAATTCTCCGATCTCGGTAACGGTCTCGGGAATGTCGATCTCGGTAACTTCAAGCAGCGATGCAAATGCATAGCGGCCGATCTTGGTGAGGGGGCTGTTGAAGATGAGGGTGTTCACGGCGTTACATCCGTCGAAGGCATGGTCGCCGAGGTAGCTGAGGCTCGACGGCAGGTCAATGATCGTGATCTGGTCAACGCCGGTGAAAGTCCAGTCACCGATGTGTTCAAGTGTCGACGGGAGAGTCAGCGACTTGATGCCGGTGCAATAGAAGGCAAAGCCGTCGGCAACCTTGAGAAGACCTTCGGGAAGGTCAAGCGAACCGTTGCGCCCGATGGGATAAATCATTGCCTCGGTTACATCTTTATTATACAGGATACCGTCAATAGACGACAGGTAGGGGTTGGCGGAATCGACTTCAAAATAGGCAAGGCCATCGCAGAAAGAGAAGGGAATCAGACCGAGTTCTTTCAGCGAAGGACCGATCTTGACGCCGCGCAGCATGCTGCAGCCGGCAAAAGCACGCTCGCCGAGCGATTCGAGATCACGAGGGAGGTCAAGCACTGCCGAGTAGTGGCTGTCATCGGCAAAGGCGCCCGTGCCGATAGTCTTGATAGTGGGAGCGAGGGTCAGCTGATAGAGAGACGTCAAGTTGGCAAAAGCGTGCATGCCGATGGATTCCACGCCGTCCTCCAGGGTGAGCACGCCGATATTCTCGCAATTGAGGAAGGCGCGGTCGCCGATAGTCTTGCAGGTACCGGGGATCACGATGTCATCGATGGGGGTGCCGTAAAATGCCTGGTCACCGATCGACTGAAGGCCTTCGTTAAAGGTCACGCTGCCAAGCGATGAACAGAACGCGAAGGCGCTCTCGCCGATAATGGTATTGGCATCGGGGCTCTTGAAGCTGTAAAGACCGGCCTGGAAGAAACTGTAGGCGCCGACCTCGGTCACCGAGTTGGGGAGGTCGATGTTGTGCAGGTCAAAGCAGTATTCAAAGGCATAGTCGCTTACCTTGGTAATTGTAGAGGGAACGGTAACCTTGGCAAGATGATAGCAGAAGTCAAAGGCGCTTTCGCCGATGACCGTTACATCATAATCCTTGCCACCGAAGGAGACCTTGGCGGGAATCACCGCCTCCTTGATTGTCGTATCGGAAGCAAACACTTCTACCGAGGTTTCATTCAACACGTTATAGCGCAGATTACCTACCGTAAACTCCTCTGCCGAGGCTCCGGCGGGGCACAGTACTGCCGACACATAAACGGCAGCCGCGCCTAAGGCACACTGCAGCAATTTAAAATTTGAAAAGAACTTCATAGTGATTTAAACTTTTTCTAAAATGTTTTTGCAAAGTTAAGCAATCTTTTACAATTTCAAACATAGCGGCAACATTATGACAATAAAATATTTTGAAAAATGACATTTCGGCCTTTACAAATTAATGCGTACCTTTGCAGTGACTTGTACCAATGATATATAGCTCATCAGCGACTATGACAACCGACACATTTGAGGGACTTGAGACTCTTCCGGGGGCAGTCGACGGGCATCTGCTCATAGCGGGCCCCTGCAGCGCCGAGACCGAGGAACAGGTGCTTTCCACCGCCCGGGCGCTTGCAAGCGGCGGCGTAAAGATATTCCGCGCCGGCGTCTGGAAACCGCGCACGCTGCCGGGGACCTTTGAAGGCGTCGGAGCCCCGGCCTTGCAATGGCTCGCAAGGGTGAAGCGCGACACCGGGATGCTCACGGCTACCGAGGTCGCTACGGCAGCTCATGTCGAGCAGGCTCTTGAGGCCGGCATAGACTACCTGTGGCTCGGAGCGCGGACGGTCGCCAACCCCTTTGCGGTGCAGGAAATCGCCGATGCCATCGCCGCCTCAGGTAAGTATCCCGCCGTGCTGGTCAAGAATCCCGTCTCGCCCGATATCGACCTGTGGATCGGCGCCCTCCAGCGGCTTTACCGCGCGGGAATACGACGTCTCGGTGCAATTCACCGCGGATTCACGGGCTATGGCAGCGTGGGGCCCTACCGCAATTCACCCCACTGGAGCATACCCTACGAATTGCGCCGGCGCCTGCCGGGGTTGCCTTTGATCTGCGACCCCAGCCACATTGCCGGGCGTCGCGACCTTGTCGGTGAAATCGCCCGCCGCGCTGTCGGCTCGGGATTTGACGGCCTGATTATCGAGTGCCATTGTTCTCCCGACCAAGCGCTCAGCGATGCCGCCCAACAGCTGACGCCCGCATCTCTGCTCGAAATGCTCGCCACGCTGAAGCTTTCGCAGAAAATGGCCCCCGACGGGTCACTCGAGGAAATGCGCCAGCAGCTTGATGTCATCGATGCCGAAATCACCGACCTGCTCGCCCAGCGCATGGACCTGGCGGCAAAGATCGGTCTTTACAAGAAGGACCGCGGCATGACGGCTGTGCAACCTCTGCGCTACACCGAGATGTTTGACCGCCGCGTGGCCGATGGCAGCGCGAAGGGCCTCGGGGAGGACTTCCTGCGCGCGTTGTGGTCGGCAGTACACGCCGAATCGGTCCGCCGCCAACTCGACGAAATGAAAGAGTAAAAGGCCCGGGGTAAATCTTATAATTCTTATAAAACAGATAAAGCGGCGCCGC
>CAYVTB010000136.1:0-5045 GCA_964454365.1 uncultured Bacteroides sp.
ACCTAGGACTCCCTGATTATGAGTCAGGTGCTCTAACCAACTGAGCTATAGGACCGGGTTGCGGGTGCAAATTTACGATTTTTTTTTGATGTGTCAAGCGCCGCGGGGATGTTTTTTTAGGCGGTTGCTGATTTTTTGAGTTAAAGGCTTAGAGGCGAGCCAGGAAGTGGCCAAGGTAGGCTGCAGCGAGCCCGAACAGGACGCTGGCGGCGATGTATAGCAGTCCCTGCAGGGGGACGGGGGAGGCGAAGAGGGCGTAGTTTTCGTGGACGAAGGTAGAGAAGGTGGTGAAGCCGCCGCAGAGCCCTACGGTGAGGAACAGGACGGCGGGGCGGCTGAGCTGGAAGCCACGGTCGAGCAGCCCGTAGATGAGACCTATGGCGAGGCAGCCGAGGATGTTGACGGCGAGGGTGCCCCAGGGGAAGCTGTCGCCGACGGCGGTGTTGACGAGGCGTGAAAGCAGGTAGCGGAGGATGCCGCCGAGGGCACTGCCGGCAGCTATGGCGATAATCTCGTGCATCAGTCGTCGCAATAGTGTCGCAGCACGCGACGGTAGGAGTTGAATATCTTGCTCTTGGAAATGAAGCCGAAGTAGTGACCGTCGGCGTCGACGACGGGAAGGTTCCAGGCGCCGGTGTTGTCAAATTTTTTCATGACGGCGTCCATGTGCTCGCCGATGAAGATTTTATCGGGGGGCATGGTCATGAACGAGGCTACGTTCATCTTGCGGTAGAGGTCGGGGCGGAACATGATGTTGCGGATGTCGTCGAGTTGCACGATGCCCTGGAGTTTTCCCGCGGCGTTGAGGACGGGGAAGAGGTTGCGCGACGACTTGGCGATGACGTCGACCATTTCCTTGAGGGTCATCTCGGGGCGCACGCTGAGGAATTCCGTCTCGATGATGGAGTCCATCTTGAGCAGGGTGAGGACGGCGCGGTCTTTTTCGTGGGTGAGGAGTTTGCCCTGCTTGGCGAGTCGCATCGTATAGATGCTGTAGGGCTCGAAGATCTTGATGGTGCCGTAGGAGATTGTCGACACGATCAGCAGGGGGAGGAAGAGATGGTAGCCGCCCGTGAGCTCGGCCGTGAGGAAGATCGCCATCAAGGGGGCGTGCATGACGGCGCTCATGACCCCGGCCATGCCGATGAGGGCGAAATTCTTGGTGTCGAGGACGACGCCGAAGCCGAGGATGTTGCAGACGTAGGCAAAGAGGAAGCCCGTCATGCAGCCGACATAGAGCGACGGCGCGAAGGTGCCACCGACGCCGCCGGCGCCGTTGGTTGCCGAGGTAGCGAAGGCCTTGGTGAGAATGATGAGGCTGATGAACAGGATGATGAACCACACTTCCCCGCGGTCGCCGTAGAAAATCGAGCCGTTGACAATCGACGAGGGGTCGCCGGCGAGCAGGCCCATGATCGAGTCGTAGCCTTCGCCGTAGAGCGGCGGGAAGAAGAACACCAGCGCTGAGAGGATTGCGCAGCCGACAAGGGTCTTGACCCAGCGGTTGCGGAAGCGCCCGAAGAAGTTTTCCATCATGTTCATCACTCGGGTGAAGTAGAGCGACACGAGGCCGCTGACGACGCCGAGCACGATCGCTGCCGGTATCTTGGCCGTGAAGAAATCGACGTTCTGCACGAAGAAGAATTCAAAGGAGTAGCCGGTGTACATGTAGGCGATTGTGGCGCTGGTGATGGCCGAGATGAGCAGCGGCATCACCGACACGGTCGTGAGGTCGAGCATCAGCACCTCGAGCGTGAAAAGCATGCCCGCGATAGGAGCCTTGAAGATGCCGGCGATGCCGGCGGCGGCTCCGCAGCCCACAAGAATCATCAGGATGCGCGGCGACATGCGAAAGGCCGATCCGAGATTGGAACCGATCGCCGCCCCGGTGTAGACTATAGGGCCCTCGGCACCGACCGACCCGCCGAAGCCTATCGTTACCGACGAGGCAAGCAGCGAGGTGTAAATGTTGTGACGCTTGAGGCGCGACTTGTTCTGCGAGATGGCCCAGAGCACGCGCGTGACGCCATGGGAAATGTTGTCCTTGACCACATAGCGCACATAAAGGGCCGTGATGACGACGCCAAGCGTAGGCAGCAGGATATAGAGATAGTTGGCCGAATAGAGGTGGATATGGGACGTGAGGAGGCCCGAGATCGTGTGAATGAGGTATTTGAGCAACTGCGCGGCAAGGCCGGCGAAGACGCCAACCAGGAGCGCCAGGAAAATCACAAACGAGCGCTCGCCGATGTGGTGTTCGCGCCACACGAGGAATCGCATGAACGCGGCGTTGAGCTTGCTATGATGGATATATTTCTGTGTCACTTTCTGATATCTTTACCAATCATACTCCTTTCCCGGTCAAGACGGTGTGGACGGTGTAGAAAAGAATCTTGAGGTCCACCGCCAGGGAGACATTCTCGAGGTAGAGCATGTCGAAGCGCAGGCGCTCGAGCATCTCGTCGACCGAGCCTGCGTAGCCAAATTTCACCATGCCCCATGACGTGATGCCGGGCCGCACCTGATGGACAAGGGTATAGTGAGGAGCACGTTCAAGAATCTGCCGCACGAAAAATTCACGCTCGGGCCGGGGGCCGACCAATGACATGTCGCCGCGCAGGACGTTCCAGAACTGGGGCAGCTCGTCGATGCGGTATTTGCGCAGGAAGCGTCCAAGGGGGGTGATGCGGGGATCGTCGCTCGTGGCGAGAGCCGGGCCGGCGGCCTCGGCGTCGGTATACATCGTGCGGAATTTTATGATGTCGAATTTTTTCTTGCGGTAGCCCACGCGCTCCTGGCGATAGAAAACGGGACCTTTGGAATCGCGCTTGACGAGCAGGGCGATCACCGACATCGGCGCGGCAAGGAAGACAAGGGCGATTGCCGAGACGACGATGTCGCCCAGGCGTTTCATGTTGGCCGTCGATGGGGATATGTGGGAAGAGGTAATATTAATGAGCGGTTCCGAGACGACTGAAGTAATGCGGGGATTGGCCGTCATCATCTCGTATAGGTCGAGGGGAACGTAAATGTCCAGTCCGGTTGAGAAGAGCATGCCCGGCAGGTTCTTGTCGGCCGCCAGCGAGCGGGGATTCGATGCCAGGAGGAGTACCTGGGGTTTCAGCTCGGCGATTGAAGCCTCCAGGGCTGCGATACTTTCGGGGCTGATGCTGCCGATGATGTCGAAGTCGCTGCCACGGCTACCGCGGGAGAGACGGCGTCGCAGGGCGTCGGTCTCGGCCGGCGAGCCTACCACAAGTGCCCTGAACAGGCCCTCGCCGCGGCTGCGGGCGCGGATGCGACCGGCATTGATAAGGCCTCGGCACAGCAGGCAGGGCAGCGTCAGCAGTCCCCAGAGGATGAGCATCAGTTCATAGTTGTGGAGACGCTCGGGCACCTTGTCATTGATGAGGGTGCCGAAGAAGATGAGCAGCGTGCCGATGAGAGAGACGGCCAAGGTATTGCCGATCTCGTCGAGCCGCGACTTGACGCCCATGTGGTTGTAGAAGCCCGAGATAGCGTAGAGGGCGAGCATCATCAGCGGGTAGACGATCTGCCCCAGGATGATATTGGGATCCTGGAAGAGCCATTGCTCCAGGGGACGCAGTTCATAACCGGGCGGCAACGAATAGTAGCGTATCACGTTGAAGATCAACCAGCCTGCATTGATTGTCAGGTAGTCGCTCAGCAGATAGCGCCATCGTTGTCGGTTGGTAACTGTCATTTTCTGAGAATTTTGAACACTCCGCCTTCCGAGATTTTGATTACAGATGAAGATTTCGTCGCGGGAGCTTCATTGCGCCGCGAGGTGCAGACATAGTCGACAGCCTCAAGAATCTCGGACGGAATCGAGGAAAAGTCCATCGGCGTGGGCTCGCCGCTGACGTTGGCCGATGTCGAGACGAGAGGACCTCGCAGGGAGCGGCACAGGGCGGCCGAGAAGGGTTCGCGGGTGAGACGCACTCCTATGCTGCCGTCGGCGGCGAGCAACTCGGGTGCCACTCCGCGGCCGCGGTCATAGATTATCGTGACGGGCGAGTCGCTGAGCTCGGCGAGCTGAGCGGCCACCTCGGGCACCTCGTCGACGACACGCTCCAGGGCCGCGAGGGAATCGACAAGCGTGATGAGCGCCTTGGCTTCGCTGCGGCGTTTTATCTCGAAAATACGGCGCACGGCGCGGCTGTTGCGGGCATCGCATCCCAGGCCCCAGACCGTGTCGGTAGGGTAGAGAATCACGCCGCCCTCGCGCAAGACTTTTGTTGCGGCCGATATATCGCTTGCCTGTGCCTCGGGAAGATTCATATCCTGGACTTGGGGACGGTTGCCTGAAAATCCTTGAGATACAGCGGAGTGCTGTAGGCAAGGTCGATGAAGTCGCGACGGCTGAAAGCGCGTTCGGCCAGGGCGGTCATGTCGACGGCCAGCGGGACGATATCGTCGATATATTTAACATTGGGCGCGTTGACCACGGCGCGGGCCTTGGGGCTGCCGTCGCCAAAGAGCAACACCGGGCGCCCCGTAGCTATAAGGTCGCTGTAGGAGTTCTCGTCGAGGATCAGCGGCCCCGGAGTCATGAGTTCCTCGAGGCCGAAATCGTAAGCGGCAGTGAATACCTCCATGCGGCGGGCATCGATCATCGGCACCAGGATTGACTCGGGATCGACGTCGTCGCTCGAGAACATCACGCGGGTAGCCATCAGTTCGAGGGTCTTGATTCCGATCAGGGGAATCTCAAGAGCATAGGCAAGGCCTTTGGCTTCACTGAGGCCTATGCGCAGGCCGGTGTAGCTGCCGGGGCCCATGCTGACGGCGACAGCATCGAGCTTGATTTCGTGGTCGGCCGCGAAGTCGAGACATTTCTTGATGAAGCCGCTCAGCAGAGCCGCGTGGTTGCGGCCTTCAAAGTCCTCGGCGTGGCACAGCACCTGTCCCTCAGCAGTCAGCGCCGCCGAGCACACGGCTGTCGTAGTATCTATATTGAGTATTACTGCCATTACAGAGTGTATTTGGGACAAAATTACTAATTATTTTCCATCCCGCCAACA
>CAYVTB010000137.1:0-3171 GCA_964454365.1 uncultured Bacteroides sp.
GCCTTGCGGCACCAGAAGGCATCAAGGATGGTTATGATTACGAGGGCAAGAACCCAGAAAGGGAAAATCATGACCATGAGGCATATGCCGCGGAAGACTGTCGGGGAATAATCGCCGCCGTAGGCCCCGATAAGAGTGCCAAGGGCAGCTATTATGGTCAGGATTACCAGAACTGTCTTGAGTAATCCGCGCCAGAAACCTGTTTTTTTGCCGGGAGCGCTCATTTTTCAGGAGTGTTGAGACGGGCACGCTCTTCCGGGCTGAGAGAGGCATATCCCGATTGCCGGGCCTTGGTTATTATATCGTTGTTGTCTTCGACATGTCGACGACGCAGGATGATGACAGCTCCCGCAATCCCGGCTGCAATCCCGGCAAGGTGAGCGAGGCTGCCGCCCGGATTGTCGCCAATCATACCCCACATGACCATGACGAGGGCCAGGGCGAGTCCGGCGCCGGCTGCAGGTGTTTCCTTTAGTTTACGGATGATGCCGGGAATCGTGCAGAGCGCGGCTGCGCAGAGAGAGAGGGTTGCCGCGGAGGCGCCGGTGAGAGTGGCATCGGCCACTCCGGCCCAAGAGCAGGCGCTGACGAAGGCAAGGCCTCCGGCGAGACCACCGCCGAAGTAGACCGCCAGGGTGGCGAGTGCTCCCGCAGCAGATTCAAATTTGCATCCGGCGACGATCAGGACCGCAATGTTGACGGCAAAGTGCACCAGAGAGGCATGGCTGAACATGTAAGTCACAGCCGACCAGGGCGCCGAGGCAAGTGAGCCGGGGGAGGCGTCCAGGGCAAGGGATGATGTGTCTGCTCCGAGCAAGACGGCAACATAGACCGCTGCATTAAGAGCCGACAGCAACATAGTGGCCGGATATGTGACAAAACGTCGCTTAGTCATTTTTCAGAAAAACCAGTGGTTGTTGAACACACCCTTGCGTTTCCAGTAGAGGATGAGGATGATGCCTGCAATCATACCGCCAAGGTGGGCGAAGTGGGCCACATTGTCGACCATGGTGCCGAGGCCGAGAAGTAGTTCAAGCACGCCGTAACCGATGACGAGCCACTTGGCCTTGATGGGTACCGGAATGAAGAAAAGGTAGACGGGCTGGTTGGGGAACAGCATGCCGAAAGCAAGAATGATGCCGTAGATTGCACCTGATGCACCTACCATAGGACTGTTGACGAGCAGGTTGATGGTGCCGAGGGTGGGATCGACGAAATTCTGTCCTTGCTGCAGGTATTGCCACCCGCGGGTTATCGTTTCGTGGAATACGTCGGGCGGCACGAGGCCCTGATAGTGGTGTAGCATGACGGCGTAGGCGCCCATCTGGACAAGACCTGCAAAAATACCGCAGCTGATGTAGTAAAATAGGAAGCGGGCACTGCCCATCGAGCGTTCAATGATGCCGCCGAACATAACCAAGGCGAACATGTTGAAAAACAAGTGGGTAAAACTGCCGTGGACAAACATGTATGTGACCAACTGTGCAACGTTGAAGCCGGGCGAGGTGAAATAGTGCAGGGCGGCGAGGCGCGAGAGGGGGCCGTCCAAGCTCGGGGCAAACAGAGTTGCTGCCCAGATTAATATGTTGATTATAAGCAGGTTTTTAGTAACCGGGGGAAGACTTGGAAATCTCATTTCAAAAGTGCTGAATAATGTTATCGAGCGACCGCGCGGGGGCGCTTTGTGAAGTGCAAAATTAGCTAAAATCTCCCTTGTCCGCAAGAGTGGCGGGCGCTGACGGTATTAAAAAAGCAAAAAAATCCTCCCGGCAAGGGGGAGCCGGGAGGTCGTGTTTTATAGACAAAGGAAAAAAATAGTTGCTCTTATATCTATTGTGAAAATCGGATAATTAATGAAATTATGAGTAAATAAAACTATTGGGGAATAAATCAGAAATCAATAATTGTCGGCGGGAGCGACTTCGACTTCGCGACCCATCTGAACGATGTTGGTGAGGTTGATGTCTTTGTCGAAGATAATGATGTCGGCATCCTTTCCTTGGCTGATCGAGCCCTTGCGGTCGTAGACGCCCATGATGCGGGCCGGAGTCTCGGAAGCCATGCGGGATACTTCTTCAAGAGGAATCTTGGCCTTGAGAACGCAGGTGCGGAAGAGGCGGTCCATCGTAGCGATAGAACCGGCGATGGCAGTGCCGTCGGCGAGCTTGCACACACCGTCCTCGATGATTACGCGGGGGTCGAAAGCCGTTGAGCTGTCGGAAGCGGCGCAGGCGAGAGCATCGGTGATGAGAGCCACGCGCTCGGTGCCCTTGAGTTTGTGAATCATGCGGAGGATTACCGGGGGAACATGGATGCCGTCACAGATCATTTCGACGTTGATGCCGTCGCGCAGGTAAACAGCTTCTACGGTGCCGTCGAGACGGTAGATGCCTTCCTTGTGGGCGGTTGTCATGGCGTTGTAGAAGTGAGTGGCGAGATTGAAGCCGGCTTCGTAGCCGCGTTCAACTTCTTCGTCACGGGCAGCTGTATGGCCAAGAGCCACAACTACGCCCTTAGAGCGCAGGAAGCGCGCGAATTCTTCAGTATTGGGGAGCTCGGGGGCAGCGTCCCAGCGCTTGATACATGAATATTTCTCAACGAGTGGAACGTATTCTTTAGGATCGGGGATGCGGATGTTCTCGGGGAGCTGACCACCGGCCATCTTGGGGTTGAAGTAGGGGCCTTCAAGGTGCAGACCGAGGATGCCGTTCATGGGATCGCGCATGAGCTTTTCACAAGTAGCAGCGGCATCGGCGATCATCTCGGTGGTTGACGACGAGAGTGTGGGCAGGATACTTGTGGTGCCATGGGCGCGATGAGCCTCGACAGCCGTGAGGAAGGCATCTTCAGTAGTTTCCATGAAGTCGCGTCCACCGCCGCCGTGAACATGGATATCGATACCGCCGGGGAGGATGTAGCCACCCTTGGCATCAATTACTTTATCAGCGTCTTCAAGGCGGTTGCTGTGGTTAAGGACATCGGTGATGACGGTGTCCTTAATAACTACCGAGCCGTTTTCTACCCAGCCGGCAGGTGTTAAAACTTTTCCGTTGAGGATTTGAGTTTTCATTTTGCGATTCAAGGTTATTTAAAGTGATGCAAAGGAATAGAAAAATTAAGAGTTATACAAATAAATTTACATTAAATATAAATCGTTAACAGATTTTTAGA
>CAYVTB010000137.1:3271-4903 GCA_964454365.1 uncultured Bacteroides sp.
AAAAAACTGCCCGGCTTTCGGGGCCGGGCAGGAGTTTCTTGCGGGTTTGAGGGATTTATTCCTCGTCAGATCTTGGCTGATCCTGTGCCTCGATGTGAGGCGGGAGAGCTGCGATGGGTTGAGCATCGGCCGGATTATCAATCGGCTTAGCTTCACCGGCAGCTGATGAATCGGGTTTCTGCGCAGGCTTGCGACGCGGCTTTTTCTCGACGGGTTTAGGCTCGGCCGGAGCTTCTACAGGGGTTACTACAGGCGCTTCGTTGCCGGCTGCTGCTGCGGCGGCAGCGGCGGCAGCGGCTGCCTCGGCTTCCTTGCGTGCTCTTTTGCGACGACGTGCTTTGGCCGATTTGCTTTCGCCCATTCCGGGAGCAGGTGTTGGCTTGGGAGGCGTAGTCTCGGCTTCGTCGTTGGCGTCGGTTCCGCGGTTGCTGGCCTTGTTCTTCACTTTTTCGGCCGATGACTTGCCGGAGTCCTTCTCGTCCTTTACATCAATTTCATTGCGCATGCTGTCGAGGACACGGTACTGCAGATATGCGAGCGACTCGTCGGGGAGGATTTTAAAACAGCGTCCCAGTTCACGACGCCACTTGCGGTAGATTGAATTGATCCATCCTCGCTTGATATAAGCATCGACAAAGGGGTGGATATACATGATGAAGTCGCGGACGCCGAGGGTGTTGATGATGTAGTCGAGTTTCTCGTGCAGAGTATCCGTGAAAAGCAGGGATGGCTGAATCTCGCCTTTACCGAAGCAGCAGGGGCAGTTCTCGGAAGTAGTGATGTCGAGTGCCGGTCTCACGCGCTGACGTGTAATCTGCATGAGTCCGAATTTGCTCAAAGGCAGGATATTGTGGCGTGCACGATCGTTGCTCATGACTTCGCGCATGTGCTCGAAGAGTTGTTGGCGGTGCTCGCCCTTGGCCATGTCGATGAAGTCGACGACGATGATGCCACCCATGTCGCGCAGGCGCAACTGGCGCGCGATTTCATCGGCGGCACGGAGGTTGACTTCAAGAGCGTTGGTTTCCTGATCGTTGGTCGCTCGCGAGCGGTTGCCGGAATTCACGTCGATAACATGCAAGGCCTCGGTACTTTCAATAATAATATATGCACCGGAACGGAAAGATACGGTCTTGCCGAAGGAAGACTTGATCTGTCGAGTTATCGAGAAATGGTCAAAAATCGGCTCGGGCTTGGTGTAGAGCTTGACGATATCGGCGCTATCGGGAGCAATGAGCTGCACATAGCTCTGAATCTGCCGGTGAGTGTCGGCGTCATTGACATGGATAGTCTCGAAAGAGGGGCTGAAGATGTCGCGGAGCATGCCGACGATGCGGCTTTCCTCTTCAAAAATGAGGGCCGGAGCAGTTGCTTTCTGAGCCTTTGCGACGGTTGTGTTCCAGCACTCGACGAGAGTCTTGAGTTCGTTAATAAGCTCGGCGACGCGCTTGCCCTCGGCAGAGGTGCGCACGATGACACCGAAGTTGCGAGGCTTGATGCTCTCGATGAGCTGGCGCAGGCGCATTTTTTCCTCAGTAGACTTGATTTTCTGAGAAATTGAAATCTTGTCGCTGAAGGGAATGAGGACCATGAAACGGCCGGTGAAAGAAATCTCGGTCGTGAGACGGGGGC
>CAYVTB010000138.1:0-4868 GCA_964454365.1 uncultured Bacteroides sp.
TTACAGTCTTTCGACGTCTTCGGGGTTGATGAGGACGGTGGCGCCGCCGAGCATGTTGAGGCCTACGGTGAGGGTGTGGGAGCCGTCGGGGCGCTTGATGATCTCGCCCTCGAGGCCGCGCAGGTGGCCGCGGATGACGCGCACGTTGTCGTGAACCTTGAACATGGTCGGGTCAAAGTTGACCGGGGTGTCCGACTGGCCGAGCATGAACTGCAGACGGCGCATCTGGACGGCCGGAACGACGGCCGCGGGCTTGTTGAGCGAGCCCGAGTCGACGCTGCGGTTGACCATGAAGCGCAAAATGTACGGCAACATCACTATGTGGCGACGCTGCTGCTCGGTGCATCTGATGAAGACGATTGATGGGATAACGACTCGGTCGACCATTTTGCGGCGCCCGTTGTTCCAGATTCTAAGTTCCTGCTGGGTGGCTATAAATGCTTCGTAACCGAGATTTTCGAGCTTTTCAGCTACTTTTTTTTCGTGCCTCGAGGTTACTATCGCCACAAACCATTTGGATTCTGCCACGCCTACGGCGCCGTCAACGCCCGAGGGCCCCGCCGCAAAGCATTTGAAATCCACACTGTTATCCATTAAAATAAACAGTCGTTGGGAGCATCTGAGTGAAATTCAGATGTTTTATCACTGGCAAAGGTACGAATAAAAATCAATAATTGCCATTTCCACGGTCATAAAAATTGCTTGCGGGACAATTTATTGCCGCAGTATCGGCCCCAAAACGAAACAAAACAGCAATCCACGCCGTGAAAAGTTATTAACATCGGCGTGGATTGCTTTTATATTATATACTCTAGATCAGAGAGCTATGTCCTGAAAGTTATTAACATAGGGGTGTTGATAACTTTTTTTAGTCGTCGTAGCGCAGGAATTTGCCATCGTTATCAAATTTCATTTCGATTCCGTTGGAGAGCTCCACCTCGTAGCCACGTCGCTCGCGGTCGATGCCCACGATGCGCTGGCCTTTGTGGTTCTGCTTTACATAATTGGCGACTCCCTCGGGAACGAAGCCTGAAGGAACGCTCGCGTTGGCACCCACTTCTACAGAAGTCCAGTTGCCATTACGGTCAAAATCGATCTCGGTACCGTCGGTGAGGATCACCTCATATTCATCGACGCGGCCCAGGGTCTTGTCAATTTTGACGAGATTAACCTTGCCCTTGCAATGGGTCTTGATGGTCGATTGGGCGGCTGCGGGAAGCACCGACGCGTCCCTGGAATAGTTATCACGGGCCTGTGCAAGGCCTACACACATGCACATGGCGACAATCACAAAGAGTAACTTTTTCATAATCAAACTGTATTATATTTTTATTATTAACAATCCGTCAGCTCGATAAGTTGTGCGATTTTTGTAACTTTGCCTCAAAATTCATCTGTTATGAAATATCAGTATCAGACCTCCGGCACATGCTCCCGCGTTATTGAGATCGAAATTGAGGACGGCGTCATAGCCGACGTAAACTTTATCGGCGGTTGCCACGGCAATCTCCAGGGCATCGCCGCCCTTGTCAAGGGACAGCGGCCGGCCGATGTTGTCGCGCGTCTCAAGGGAATCCGATGCGGCAACAAGCCCACTTCGTGCCCCGATCAGCTCGCTACGGCACTTGAAGCTGTTGCAGCGCAACTCTGATAGAAACCCTCTCAGAACTTGCCCGTCAAAATCTTGCGGATATCGTTCAGCTTGGTAAGAGCCTGGATGGGAGTGAGATTGTCGATATCTATCCCGAGGATTTCATCGCGCACCTGGGCAAGCACCGGATCATCAAGCTGAAAGAAAGACAGCTGCATGCCCGGCATATCGTCGACGGCCGCAAGCGCTGCCCTCGCTTCCTTCCCGGGGGTGCCGGCGTCCTGCGAGGCCTTCTCGAGCTGCTTCAGGACCTGCTCGGCCCTGTTAACCACCGCCCGCGGCATGCCTGCCAAACGCGCGACATGGATACCGAAGGAATGTTCCGAGCCGCCCTCGGCCAGCTTGCGCAGGAACACAACCTTGCCGTCGATCTCTTTGACCGACACGTTGACGTTGAACACCCGGCTATGGGTTTTCTCCATCTCGTTGAGCTCGTGATAATGGGTAGCAAAGAGCGTCTTGGGGTGAAGATCCTTGTAATCATGAATATACTCCACGATTGCCCAAGCGATTGAAATGCCGTCGTAGGTCGACGTGCCTCGGCCCAGCTCGTCGAAAAGCACAAGCGAACGCCTTGACAGATTGTTGAGGATGGCCGCCGCCTCGTTCATTTCCACCATGAAGGTCGACTCGCCGAGCGAGATATTGTCCGACGCTCCCACTCGGGTAAAAATCTTGTCAACCACGCCGATGTGGGCGCTGTCGGCTGCCACATAGCTTCCTATCTGGGCCATGATGACGTTGAGGGCCGTCTGGCGCAGCAGGGCCGATTTACCCGACATGTTGGGACCGGTAATCATCATCACCTGTTTGCTGTCGTTGTCCAGCGTGACTGTATTTGAAATATACGGTTCACCCGGCGGCAACTGGCGCTCAATCACGGGATGACGTGCCTCTATCAGCTTAATTTCCAGCGAATCATCGACCTGGGGCCTGCAATAATGATTCTCGGCAGCCACGCGCGTGAAAGAGTTGATCACGTCGAGCCGCGCCAGCAGCGACGCATTGAGCTGCATGGCAGGAATATAAGTGGCCACCGACGCCACGAGCTCGTCATAGAGGCGCTTCTGGATCGACTCTATGCTTTCCTGGGCATTCAGTATCTTATCCTCATATTCTTTAAGTTCCTGAGTGATATATCGTTCAGCATTAACGAGCGTCTGCTTGCGGATCCACTCGGCAGGCACCTTGTCGCGGTGGGTATTCGTCACCTCGATATAATAGCCGAAAACGTTGTTATAACCTATCTTCAATGACCCGATGCCGGTCGCAGCGCTCTCGCGGGCCTGAATCTTAAGCAGATAATCCTTGCCCGAATAGGCTATGTCGCGGTATTCATCGAGTTCCGTGTCGACACCGTCGCGGATATAGTCGCCCTTGATCAAAGCCGGAGCATCCTCGCGCAAGGTTGCGCCTATACGTTCAACAACCGTCTCGCAGGGATTGAGCTGCTCACCCACAGCCTTCAGTGAAGGCTCGTCGCACCGCAGGCACATGTCCTTGATCGGACCGACGACCGACAGGGCATGACGTATCTGCAAAAGCTCGCGTGGACCTACGCGCCCGGCCGCCACCTTGGACACCAGTCGCTCGAGGTCACCGACACCGTGCAACAACTCGCAGACGTTGTCGCGGAAATCGGGGTCACGGAAAAAGGCATCGACCGTGTTGAGTCGCTCATTTATCGCCTTGGGCTCTTTCAACGGAAACAGCAACCAGCGATGCAGCAGGCGCGACCCCATCGGCGTCACCGTGTGATCGAGCACGTTCAGCAGGCTGCGACCGCCCTCGTCAAGAGGGGAAATAAGTTCAAGATTGCGCACCGTGAACCGATCGAGCCTCACATAGCGGTCCTCCTCGATACGGGAAATGGCGGTGATATGGCTCAGACCCGAGTGCTTAGTCACGTCAAGATAGTGGAGCACGGCCCCGGCGGCTATGATAGCTTCGGGCATTCCATGAATACCAAAGCCTTTCATCGACATCACGCCGAAGTGACTCCGCAGCCTCTCGTCGGCCGCCTGGGAGGTAAAGATCCAGTCCTCGAGTTCAAACATGAAATACTTCTCGCTGAGCATCTCCGTGGCACGGCCCTTGAGACCGCGCTCGACGAGCACCTCCTTGGGCCCCATGTTCGACATGATTTTGTCAATATAGTCCGGCGTGCCCTCGGCTGTCAGAAACTCGCCCGTAGAGATGTCAAGGAAGGCAACGCCCACGGTCGATTTGCCGAAGTGAAGAGCGGCCAGAAAGTTGTTTTCCTTGTTGGACAACACATTGTCATTGAGTGCCACGCCCGGCGTCACAAGCTCCGGGATGCCGCGCTTGACCAGCGTCTTGGTCTTCTTGGGATCCTCGAGCTGCTCGCAGATCGCCACGCGCTTCCCGGCCCGGACAAGTCTCGGAAGATAGGTGTCAAGGGCATGGTGGGGAAAACCGGCGAGCTCCACATGCTGTGCCGAGCCGTTGGCCCTGCGTGTGAGTGTGATACCGAGAATTTCCGAAGCGATAATTGCGTCGTCAGAGAAAGTTTCATAGAAGTCCCCTACTCTGAATAGCAATATTGCATCGGGATGCTTTTTCTTCATCTCGAGATACTGCTTCATCAGCGGGGTTTCAACTACTTTCTTTGCCATTCCGGTACTTTCAACTCCACAAAATTACGAATTTTTCACGAGTCGGCAAAAACATCCGGCGTCGCCAACTCCACAAGAGAATTTACTCGTCACACTTCTTATGAAAGGATATAGGGAGAAAATATTCTACCTTAACGAGCTCTCCATTATGACGCCCGGGCTCCCAGGGCGGCATTGACTTAACCAGCCGAATAGCTTCTTCTTCAAAAATTTTTTGACGACTGCGCACAACCCTGACATTCTCAATTTCACCGGTTTCTGTTATACAAAAACGCATGATTACCCTGCTTTTATAACCTTCTACCGTTGCTTCGGGTGGATAATTCATGTTATCGCTAATCCATTTATACATAGCTTCGTCACCACCCGGAAAGCGAGGGCGCTGCTCGACCTGAGCCATAGTATATATCCTCTCTTTAACTGGGCCCGTTTCTTCAGGTTCAATCAGGTCCAAAAAGTCAACAACTTCACAATTCTTTATCTTGTCTCCTGCAAACTCAAGCTTCACCTCATAACTCGTATCACTTGTAAAAGGGAAGACATCGGTATAATATTCAACAACTTTCCTCTTGGTAAAATCC
>CAYVTB010000139.1:0-4835 GCA_964454365.1 uncultured Bacteroides sp.
TGTTGGCAAGGCAAACGATAATGTTGTTGAAAGAGCTATGCACATGAAGCTGACCGTTGGCGTCAACCTTGACATTCCTCTTTTTAGCTGCGACTGTCTTCTTTGCCATACTTTAATTTTATTTAGTAGCTTTCTTCTTGTTGGCGACTGTTTTCTTACGGCCCTTGCGGGTGCGGGCATTGTTTTTGGTGCTCTGGCCGCGAACGGGAAGCCCGATGCGGTGGCGGATGCCACGATAGCAACCGATATCCATGAGACGCTTGATGTTGAGCTGAATCTCTGTGCGGAGGTCGCCCTCTACCTTATACTCACTCTGGATCACCTCACGAACGGCTGCCGCCTGATCGTCGGTCCAGTCTTTCACCTTGATGTCTTTATCAACGCCTGCCTTTGCAAGAATGCTGTTGGCTGCGCTGCGGCCGATGCCGAAGATATAGGTCAAGGCAATTTCTCCTCTCTTGTTTTGCGGCAAATCTACGCCGACAATTCTTACTGCCATATTAGTCTGTTGAAATTTTTTGCAAAGGTAATAAAATTATCCTTGACGCTGTTTAAATTTAGGGTTCTTCTTGTTGATTACGTACAATCTTCCTTTTCGACGCACGATCTTGCTGTCGGCCGTGCGCTTCTTGACTGATGCTCTTACTTTCATATGTTGTGTCGTTTTTTTATTTGTACCGGAATGCGATCCTCCCCTTGCTAAGGTCGTAGGGACTCATTTCCACCCTCACCTTGTCGCCGGGAAGTATCTTTATATAGTGCATTCTCATTTTTCCCGAGATGTGGGCCGTGATTTCATGCCCGTTCTCAAGTTCGACCTTGAACATAGCATTGCTCAATGCCTCGAGAATCACTCCGTCCTGCTCTATAGCTGCCTGTTTTGCCATTGTCTATCAGTTTGGTTTTATTTATCTGCTTCAGCAACCACGCTTCGGGTGCCAAGCACAGCCTCAATATAATCGAAGGTTGTCAGTATCTCCGGCTCCTGGTCGGTGATCAGGATGGTGTGCTCGAAATGGGCCGATGGTTTTCTGTCGCGGGTGCGGCATTCCCAGCCGTTTCTCTCGATTACAACATTCTTGCTCCCGAGGTTGATCATAGGTTCGATAGCTATGCACATTCCCGGCTTAAGAACCGGGCCGATCCCGCGTCGTCCGAAATTCGGAACCTCAGGATCCTCATGCATACTCTTCCCGATGCCATGTCCACACATCTCACGCACCACACTGTAGCCATGATGTTCGCAATATGTCTGAACGGCATTAGAAATGTCGCCTATGCGTTTCCCCCCTTTTGCAGCCGCGATCCCCTTATAGAGGGATTCCTTGGTCACAGTGAGGAGGCGGGAAGTCTTCTCGTCGATCTCTCCAATGGCAAAAGTGTAGCAACTGTCGCCGTTCATACCATTGAGTTCAGCCACACAGTCTGTGCCGACTATATCCCCCTCCCGCAATACATATCCGGAGGGGAAACCATGCACAACCGTTTCATTGACCTCTATGCAGAGAGTGCCGGGAAAACCCTGATAACCGAGGCAAGCGGGTTTACCCCCGTTGTCGAGGATAAACTCTCTTGCTATGGTGTCGAGCTTAAGAGTCGTGACTCCGGGAACTGCCCAACGGGCAACTTCTCCCAGTGTGCGGCTAACAAGGTCGCACGCCGCACGCATCCTCTCGATCTCTTCAGCTGTCTTAATGTAAATCATTCCTTCTGACAAAGACTATAACTTAAAAGGCGCCGCTGCCTGTGGTGCGGCCTTTGATACGGCCGTCTTTCATCAGGCCGTCATAATGGCGCATCAGCAGGTGGCCTTCAACTATTCTAAGCGTGTCCAAAACGACACCGACCATAATCAGAAGCGATGTGCCTCCGAAGAAGGCGGCAAACTGACGGTTCAGACCGCAAATATGGGCGATAGCCGGAAGAATTGCCACTACACCCAGGAAAAGAGATCCCGGGAGAGTGATCCTCGACATGATCGAGTCGAGATACTCAACCGTGGGTTTCCCGGGCTTGATGCCAGGAATGAAGCCGTTGTTGCGCTTCATGTCTTCTGCCATCTGTGCCGGACGAACCGTAATCGCCGTGTAGAAATAGGTGAATGCTACAATCATTATGAAGTATACCGCGTTATACCAGAATCCGTAGAGATCGGTCAACGCCCCGAAAAATCCTGTGCGCTCAGTGCTGAAGCCCGCCAGGGTCACGGGTATGAACATTATCGCCTGGGCGAAAATGATCGGCATGACGCCGGCGGCGTTTACTTTCAGAGGGATATACTGACGGGCGCCGCCATACTGCTTGTTACCCTGGATGCGCTTGGCATACTGCACGGGTACCTTGCGGGTGCCCTGCACAAGGAGAACAGCTCCGGCAATAACTGCGACGAGAATCACGATCTCCACAAGGAAAATCACGAGGCCACCGCCTGCGGAGTTCATCAACCTGCCCGTGAATTCCTGAATGAATGCCTCGGGAAGGCGAGCGAGAATACCGATAAGGATGATGAAAGAGATACCGTTGCCGATTCCTTTCTGATCAATCCTTTCGCCAAGCCACATAATGAACATCGAGCCTGCGGCAAGCACAATTGTCATGAAAACGATCGTCCAGAAGCCCATCGTCATCAATCCTCCGGCTGCCCTTACCTGATACTGAAGGTTGATAAGGTAAGCTGGTCCCTGAAGAACAAGGATCAGAACCGTGAGATAACGGGTGTACTGATTCAGCTTCATTCTGCCGCTTTCTCCCTCACGCTGCATCTTCTGAAACGCCGGAAGAACCATGCCGAGAAGCTGGATCACGATTGACGCCGTGATATAGGGCATGATACCCAACGCAAAGATAGAGGCCTGAGAGAATGCACCTCCCGAGAACATGTCGAGAAGCTGCATGAGGCCGTCGGAGGTGAAATTCTTCAGCGCCATGAGGTCGTCGGGATTGATTCCCGGCAAAACCACGTAGCAGCCGAAACGGTAGATGATCACAAGCAGAATGGTGATACCAATCCGCTTGCGAAGATCTTCCACGCTCCAGATGTTTTTAATTGTTTGCGTAAATCCCATTTTCTATTACTTTTTGATTACGGTTCCACCTGCGGCTGTGATCGCCTCTTCCGCTTTCTTCGAGAATGCATCAGCCTGCACTTCGAGGGCGTGGGTGAGGGCTCCGTTACCGAGGATTTTCACCAGCCCGCTCTTCGGGATGAGACCCGCCTGGCGGAGGTCGGCCACCGTGATCTTTGTCAGATTCTGCGCAGCTGCCAGAGCTTCAAGGGCATCAAGATTGATCGCTTTGTATTCAACTCTGTTGATGTTCTTGAAACCGAATTTGGGCACACGACGCTGAAGCGGCATCTGACCGCCTTCGAAACCAACCTTATGCTTATAGCCGGAGCGCGATTTTGCGCCTTTATGACCACGGGTGGATGTGCCGCCGTAGCCGCTGCCTGGACCGCGTCCGATTCGCTTGTTCTTCTTATTGCTGCCGGGAGCCGGCTTGAGATTATGTAGTTCCATGTGTTCCTGTGCCGATTAAAGTTGTGTTACTTCTACAAGATGATGAACTGCCTTCACCATGCCGCGGATTGAAGGATTGTCTTCCTTCACCACAGTGTGGTTAAGCTTCTTGAGGCCGAGGGCATCGAGGGTGCGCTTCTGCACCGCCGGGCAATTTATGCGGCTTTTTATCTGCTTGATTGCTATCTGTGACATGTCTGTTCGTTTTAGCCGTTAAACACTTTCTCTACCGCTACACCACGGTTCTGTGCAACCTGGGCCGGGCTGCGCATCTCATCGAGGGCAGCGATGGTGGCCTTCACAAGGTTGTGAGGGTTGGAAGAACCCTTGCTCTTGGCAAGTACGTCGGTGATGCCTACACTCTCGAGAACGGCACGCATGGCGCCTCCGGCCTTTACACCGGTACCCTCGCTCGCAGGCTTCAGGAAGATGCGGGAACCGCCGAACTTGGCGCTCTGCTCGTGGGGGATGGTGCCCTTGTGAACAGGAACCTTGATCAGATTCTTCTTGGCTGTCTCCACGCCTTTGGCGATGGCGGCCTGAACTTCATTGGCTTTGCCAAGACCCCAGCCGATTACTCCGTCTTCATTTCCGACCACTACGATCGCAGCGAAACTGAACGCACGACCACCTTTCGTCACCTTGGTGACACGGTTGATGGCCACGAGACGGTCTTTCAGTTCCAAATCATTTGTAGATTTAACTCTATTATTTCTTTTTGCCATGATTTTCGCTTAAAATTTAAGACCGGCCTCGCGCGCTGCGTCGGCCAATGATTTTACTCTGCCGTGGAAAAGATAGCCGTTACGGTCGAATACAACCGCTGTTATGCCGCTTTCCAATGCTTTCTTGGCGATCTCTGATCCCACACGGGCTGCAATCTCTATCTTCGTGCCGCCCTCAAGACCCTTGGAGGAAGCCGACACAAGTGTGCGGCCTGCGAGGTCGTCGATCAGCTGGACATAAATGCCCTTGTTGCTGCGGAACACGCTCATGCGCGGACGCTCCGCTGTTCCCGAAATCTTACCGCGGATCCGGGTTTTGATTTTATTTCTTCTTGCTATCTTGGATACCATAGTCTTCCTTTTGTTAATTATTTCGCGTTGGCTGATTTACCGCTCTTACGACGGATTACCTCGCCCACAAACTTGATACCTTTGCCTTTGTAGGGTTCAGGCTTGCGGAGTGAACGGATCTTGGCACACACCTGGCCGAGGAGCTGCTTGTCGGCGCTCTCCAGGATGATGAGCGGGTTTTTGTTTCGCTCTGTCTTTGCCTCTACAGTGATCTCCTTGGGAAGCTTGATGAAGATAGCAT
>CAYVTB010000140.1:0-4724 GCA_964454365.1 uncultured Bacteroides sp.
AGTTGTAGCCCATGTCGTCCTTGTAGAGGTACTGGTAGGGACGGCGCTCGATGCGCACTTCGTCAACTTTGACGCCCGAGTTCCAGGTCTTGTCGATGATACGACCGGTCTTTACGTTGCGAAGCTTAGTGCGGACGAAAGCGGGGCCTTTGCCGGGCTTTACATGAAGGAATTCAACGATGAAGAAGTAGTTGCCGTCGATGTCGAGGCACATGCCATTCTTGAAATCTGCAGTTGTTGCCATAAAAATTTATATAATATAATTATTTTCAAAATGTTATCAATGCACGTCGGCAAGGCGCGCATGCTTTTGAGAGTGCAAAGATACAAAAAAATTCCTTTCCTCCCGTTTTTCAGAACGTTAATTTTGTTTCGTGTCTTTTCCGGAGGGGATATCCACCACGAGGCCGTCGTGGGCGAAAGACACACCGGCAGGGAGGGTGACGGTCGCTTCGGGGCCCATGTCGTGGCTCATGTGAGTGAGGAATGTGCGCCGCGGAGAAACGCGGGCAACTATGTCGAGTGCTTCGGAAAGACTAAGATGGGAGGGATGTCGCTCATGACGCAGCGCGTTAATGACAAGGGTGTCCACTCCGCGGAGCTTCTCGACGGTTTTCTCAGGCATCTGCGAGCAGTCGGTAATGTAGGCGAGCGGACCGATGCGGTAACCGAGAATAGGCAGCTTGCCGTGAATGATCTCGAGGGGAATAATCTCCGTTCCTGCAATAGTGAATGGTCGCCCGGGTTCAATGATATTAATAGCAAAGGTCGGCACACCCGGATAGAGATTCTTGGCAAATGACCAAGGATTGCGGTGCCGAAGGTCATCGGCCACATCGGCGCGACACCAGGTCGGGAAATGGCGGCCGCCGGCACAATAAGGTCTCAAATCGTCAATTCCGGCCACATGATCATAATGGCTGTGGGTTATAAGGAGAGCCTCGAGAGGCGGCGCGCCGGCTGCGATAATCTGCTGACGGAAGTCGGGTCCGCAGTCAATCAGGATATTGGCGCCGTTGTCGAACGTGACGAGAGCCGATGCACGCAGGCGCTTGTCGCAAGGATCGCTCGAGGTACATGTGGCGCATGTGCAGCCTATCTGGGGCACCCCGGTTGAGGTTCCTGTGCCGAGAAAGTGAATTTTCATCTTCTAAAACGTGTGAGAATTCCGTCTTCAAAAATAAGATATACACCGTCGTCATAAGTCCAGTGCTCGACCTGGGCGGCATCGGTGGCACCTCGGCGCAATGCCCCGGGCGTCCCGAGAGCCAGGCGGCACTCGTCGCGGGTCATGCCTATCGCAACCTGAGAATGGATTATTCGCTGCCAGTTCTCGTCGGTTATCCTCGGATACTGAAGTCGCGGATTCTTAAATGAAAAATATTTGTCGAAATTGCGTGTGGCCGACGGTCCGTCGCCATAGGTGAGCAGCACATAGTGGGGCTCGGGGTCGTCCTCAACACTGAATTCCACCTTGAGAGGCAGCCTTGACGTGCCGGGAAGTACAGCCGTTACCGTAACCGGTATATGCCGCAGGCCCCCTGTCGAACGGCCGTCCACGTCACACCATAGAGGAGACTTTATATAATATGTGTTGCCGCGCATGAGGGAATCGGCCTTCGCTACAGGCGACAGCTCCACTGCAAAGGGGATATCAAGAGAGCGTCGTGACTGAAGATCATTCCATGGCACGCCGGGAAGATAACTATAGACGCGGCCATCGGGCGCGCTGAAACGCAACTCAACGGCATCTACCCCGATAACGGTCGGAGCCGCAGAGAGTTCCTCAAGGGTAAGCACCTGCCCCTTGAGGGAATCGGTGACGGGAGGATTGAAAATAATCCCCATCTTGTTATCGTCCACCAGCCATTGCTTCCCGCGCTTCCAGGCAGCCGGACGCTCGGGCGCGATACAGGCAGCGAAAAGTTGCTCCGATGACGATTCAACACCGGCATGACGCACATCATCGGCCGTGATGCGCGGGGTGCTCTCCACTCCCGTAAAACAGGAGTTAAGCGTGGCTACTGAGAGCAGGGCCGTAAAAAATCTTGCGAAATTCAATTATTTCTCGACGGGAGTACGTCCCAGATTATAAAGGATGAATGAATAAATATCTGTCCACTCGTCGATGACTTTTGCTACAGGCTTGCCTGCGCCGTGACCGGCCTTTGAGTCGATGCGGATGAGCTTGGGGCGGTCACCGGTGTCGGCAGCCTGCAGGGCTGCAGCGTACTTGAATGAGTGAGCGGGAACGACGCGATCATCATGGTCGGCGGTGGTAACAAGTATCGAGGGATAGCGGGTGCCGTCGTTGCGGATCGTATGCAGCGGTGAATATGAGAGTAGGTACGAAGCCATTTCGGGTGAATCATCGCAGGTGCCGTAGTCGCTTGCCCAGTTCCAACCGATCGTGAAAAGATGGTAGCGCATCATGTCCATGACACCGACACGGGGAATGGCGACGCGGAACAGCTCGGGACGCATGTTGACGGTTGCGCCGACGAGCAGACCGCCGTTGCTGCCGCCCTCGATCGTTAGAAGCTCGGGGGTGGTCCAGCCTTTATCAATCATATACTCGGCTGCGGCGATAAAATCGTTGAAGACATTGAGCTTGTTTTGCTTGGTACCGGCTTCGTGCCACGCCTCGCCATACTCTGCACCTCCGCGCAGGCCTGCCTGTGCATATATACCGCCGTTCTCAAGCCAGAAGATTCGCGAGGGTGAAAATCCGGGATTGAGGGTGATGTTGAAACCGCCGTATCCATAGAGATATACAGGATTTGTTCCGTCGGGACGCAGATCCTTACGGTAAACGATAAACATAGGCACGCGGGTGCCGTCGGATGAAGTGTAAAATACTTGCTCGGTCACATAGTCCTCGGGGTTAAGGCCGTCGACGGCGGTAGCGCGCAGCAGCTTGGTGTCGCCCGACTCGAGGTCATAGGAATAAATTGCCGAGGGATAAGTGAAGGATGAGAAGTTATAGAAAACTTCGGGAGACTTGCGGTCGGTAGAGAACGCTGCGGCTCCATAGGTGGGAAAAGCTATCTCGCGGATAAGTTTTCCGTCGGCTTCGTGAAGGTAGGCATGTGTCGAGGCATCGCGGTCGCGGGTAGCAATCAGGCGACCGCCGGCTACTTCAACCCCTGTGAGGACTGCTGTGGTATCTTCGGGAATAACTGTAACCCAGTTTTCACGGGCCGGAGCAGCGGGATCAATGGAAACAAGTCGATTGAGCGGGGCATCAAGGGAGGTGAAGACAAGCAGGCGACCATCAGGAGTGGTGCCGATGACGGTAAGCTGATAGTCCTGGGAGGTCTCGATCGTTACCCAGTCAGCTGCGGGATCACCAAGTTTCTTTACATAGAGCGAATTGCCGAATCCTTGTCCCCCACCCTCAACGAGAATATAAGAGCCGTCGTCGGTGACATCTACCGAGTGAAAATACAACGGCTGCTCGCGATTCTCGAAGACTACGCGGTCTTCGCTCTGAGGAGTACCGAGGCGGTGATAATAGACTGTATGATATTCGTTGGCATTTGAAAACTCTTTTCCCGCCTCGGGTCTCGGATATGCGCTGTAATAAAAACCGTCGCCGTCCCAGGCCGCGCCGGTGAACTTGGCCCACTCGATGTGATCCTCGAGAAGGCGGCCGGTAGCAGTCTCCATGACATAGATCTCTGTCCAGTCGCTGCCGCTGCGTGAAATCGTGTAGGCAGTGTACTTGCCGTCGCGGCTCTGGAAAAGCCCTGTGAGGGCCACCGTGCCGTCATCACTCAGTGTATTGGGGTCGAGGAAGACCTCGGCATCCTCTGCCAAGGGTGTTTTTCCGCGATAAATGACAGACTGATTGCGCAGGCCGTCGTTGGCCGAGAAATAATAGAGCCCGTCCTTGCCTTTCCAGGGAAGACCTGTCTTGGCATAGTCGTTGAGACGGGTGAGTCGTTCCTTAATAGCGCCTCTGAAGGGAATAGCTTCGAGATAAGCTCCTGTCACGGCATTCTCGGCCTCAACCCAAGCCAGGGTTGCGGCGGCGGTATCGTTTTCCAGCGGACGGTAATTATCATTTACCGTGATGCCGAAGCACTCGTAAACTGTACCGTCCGACGGGGCGGCGGGATATTCGATGCGGGGCGACTGGGCAGCGCCGGTCAATGTCGCTAATGTCATTGCAGAGATAAGAAAATGCTTGGTCATTGGATAGAAAGTTACTGAATAACTTCCGCAAAGGTACAAAAAAATCGCAAACTGCCGCCAGCGAATATGTAGCGTGCAAAAATATTGCACTTTTTTTTGGTGCGTCACAAGTTATTCATTACTTTTGCTGCGTGAAACAACAACCAACAGAAAACACAAAAACTACTTAAATCCCTTAAACCATATTCATTATGGATATAAACAAACTCATGGCCGAGCTCGAGGTTAAACACCCGGGCGAAAAAGAATACCTCCAGGCTGTCCGCGAGGTTCTGTTGTCAGTGCAGGACGTTTACAACCAGCACCCTGAATTCGAGCGTAATAAAATCATCGAACGCATGGTCGAGCCCGACCGCATCGTCACCTTCCGCGTGACCTGGATCGACGACAAAGGCGAAGTGCAGAACAACATCGGCTATCGCGTTCAGTTCAACAACGCCATTGGCCCGTATAAAGGCGGCATCCGCTTCCACGCTTCGGTCAACCTTTCAATCCTTAAATTCCTCGGCTTCGAGCAGACTTTCAAA
>CAYVTB010000141.1:0-4587 GCA_964454365.1 uncultured Bacteroides sp.
ATCTAAATCATAGTCCGCCATTTCAACCCAATATGTTGTCTTGTCATCCATATGTAGAAATGAGTTAATTTATATGTGCAAAAATAATAATTATATTTGATAAAGAAATACTCTGTCTCTAAATTTCTTTCTTCACGCCCTCGGCGTTTTGTTAGCAGACAAAGGCGCTTTTGTCTTTCCCAGTGGGGGCCGCTTCTCCTGTCTCTCCTGTGCTCCTGTCAAAAATTGAGCCTGTGGCACATCTCCGACGTGCCGGGTGGCTGACAACCTTTTCACCCCACGAACGCGTCCCTCCGGGCCGTTTTTCGCGGGGCTTCTCACATCCATCGTCTCCAACGATACCGCCTTGGCCAGAGCGCCCCTACAGTAGGAGTGGGCGGGATGTGCGCGGGGAGTATCCACAAAAAAATAACTCCGGCCCGTGGGTGGGTCGGAGTTATGCTGTAGTCTTACCAGGATTCGAACCTAGACAGACAGAACCAAAAACTGTAGTGCTACCATTACACCATAAGACTATCCTTTTTGCCCAGCGCCGACGGGCACTAAAGCGTTGCAAAGTTAAATTTTTCCCGCGAATTATGCAAATATTTCTGCAACTCTGATGAGTTGTAGGTTACTTAGAGAACAGATTTAGTCCTGATTGAGTCAATAGATATTTCTGTTTTGAACTTGTCGGCTTTTCGGGATTTGACATTGCGATATAATTGGTTGAAATCGCAGGTTCCAATATATATCGGCGCAACTTATATAGGCTTCCGATATTGGTATCTGCAAGGAGAACTTGAGAAGTCAGACTTTCTTTATAAAGTCTAAGAAAAACCTTTGTAACATCGGAAATCAATAGAGATCTATCAGTCATGGCCTTATCCCAGACTTGCAAATAGACTTGTGAAATCAGATTTGCAAGTCTTGATTTTATTGTGTTAATATTCGTATTATCAGGAAGACAAGCTTGTAAATCGTCATTTACAAGTTCATTATCAAGTTGCCTGATGATATCAGCGATAGACGTAAACTCTGCCTCTTGATTGGGACTATTTATATTATTGAGTTCAATCATGTCTTCACGGCAAGGAATAGTCATGAGGAAATATGTGCGGTCATCATCAGTTTCAATCACAGCAGGATTATTACCGTTAATTTTAAGGTGTTTCTGAATGGTGGGAATACCTGTAGCCCTGCCCTCTGTCAAACCAAGTTCTTTCAAAAAGTCGCCTAACCTACGATTTCTATATCTCCTGGCTTTAAGTTTTTTGGCAGCCTTGATTGCTTCAGCACTTATCGAGCGGTCGGGACCGGCATAACTCAAGATGTCGATGTGAGTTGGTTCGATAGTTATTTCGACTGGTTCGCGTTCCATGTAGTCCCGATGATACAAGGCGTTTACCACGGCTTCTTCTAAAGCTTGATAGGGGTAGTTGTGGGTAATCAGAGGGTGAAGCGGGGTTTGAAGGTGAGGTGGCAGCCGAGCGACTCTTTGAAGGTGCAGAGTCCCATGTCGGGGAGGCCGTCGGAGGAGGCAGGGCCTACGTCGACGATATCGAGGCCCGCGGCGGCATAGTGGCCGAAAACTTCACGGGCGAGGAGGTTCATGGGATGTCGGTCGGAGTAGACGCCGAGGTGGCCCCAGTAGATGACTTGCGCCACACGGTCATTGAGGCGGTAGACGATGGCTGCGGCTGCAGGCGCGCCGCCGAGCGTGAGCAGGAATGAGTCGACCGGGATGATGGCCGCTGTGGCCTGCAAGGCATCGAGGGTCATGCGCAGCGGATAGCCTTTCTCGCGGCGGTTGGCTTGGATGACGGCATAGGCATCGGCGAGGGGACAGGGAGCGAACTCAAAGCCTGCGCGCAGGGCGCGGTTGAGGTGGTTGCGGGCATTGGCGTCGAGACGGGCGGCAAAGTCGCCGAAGCCGTCAAGGCGATAGTGATAGTTGAAATCGGCATAGTCCTGCCGGCCGGCAGCGGCCAGGCAGCCTGCCACGCGGGGGAGCATCAGCTCGTCGTAGAAGGCTGGCGGAAGGGTGACGGCGAGGTTGCCGGGGCCGAAGTGGTCACGCAGCATGGCGACGAAGGTAGCGACGGTCTCGAGTTTCTGGCGTCCGTTGGCCGTAATCTCGCCGAAAGGCGCCGAGAAGGGGCAACAGGCGCGACGGTCACGCAGTCCCGCTATGATGCCGAGCCGATATCGGCCCGAGCTGTCGCACATGGCCGCATAGACGAGCGAGTCGGCCTTGCTGGCGTTAAGGCTGTTGAAGGCCACTGAGCCGTAGGGCGTGAGGGTGTGAGGACCGAATGCCTCGGCGTATCGGGCGGCGGTAAGTAGGGTCAGTTCCATGCCGTCAGTCGATAAAGTCTCCGACGCCCTGACGGATGACCTCGGGAGCTGAGGAGTCAAGACAGTCGACGATGGTGGTGAGTTCGAGGGTGCCTTCGCCACCGTCGACGAGGAGGTCGACATCGTGCTGATATTGCAGGGCGAGGCTGTCGGGCATGCAAGCGCCTTCGGGATATTCGTCGTCGACCTCGACCGATGTCGAGAGCAGGGGGTTGCCGAGAGCTTCGGCGATTGCGACGGCTATCTCGTCGTCGGGGATGCGTATACCCACGCTCTTGCGTCCGCGGAAGACCTTGGGAAGAGTGTTGGATGCCGGGAGGATGAAGGTGAACGGTCCGGGCAGATATTCGCGAAGCATGCGGAAGGCGTTGTTGTCGATGCGGGCGTATTCGGCGGCCTGCGAGAGCGACGAGCACACCACCGACAGCAGATGGCGGTCGGGGTTGATGGCTTTGAGGCGGCACAGGCGCTCGATGGCACGCACGTTGAGGGCGTCGCAGCCGAAGGCGTAGAGGGTGCCTGTGGGATAGATGATGACACCGCCGTCGCGGAGTACGCGCACGACCTCGTCGATGTTGCGGCTGTTGATCGAGCCGTCGTAGAATTTCAATTGCTTCATGGGCGATGAATCGTAAATGTTATGTTTCGGGCGTCGGCATAGTCTTCGAGCAGTCGTCGGCACAAGGCCATGATCTCGGGCTCTGGGAGGTCGTCGCCGTAGATGTTGATGGTGAGGAGCAGGCGGCGTGTCGCCGGCGAGAGCTTGGTGCGCTCGTTGTCGGAGGTGGGTGTGCCGATGCCTCCGACGGCATCGCGCCACACGGGCAGACAGGCTATGTTGAGCTGTCCGCGGCCTATGGCTTCGTAGGGCTCGCCTTCGGCGCCGACTCCGAGGGTGAGGCAGTCGCCTGAAATCTTGTCGGCGTCAAAGCCGCCGATGGCATGACCGCTGAACACCGACAGGAGGTTGACAAGGTCGATGAGGGCCAGCGAGCGGTAGAGGCCGAGGCCTTTGACGAAGCGTCGGCAGAGGGCCTCGGTCGACGGCCGGTAGCGGTTAGGCTCCTTGCCGAGGGCCTTGTAAGCGGCGCGTGTGGCGGCGATGCCCGGACGCCGGTTAATGTCGGCCATCTCGTGGCAGGCCTTGAAGCTGTCGGCAAAGGCTGTTATTTCCGACCAGAGGCGGTCGTCGGTGTCGGGCGAGCTGACGTCGGCCTCGACGGCCAGCAGGCGGTAGCCGCTGACGCGGTCGGTGAACGATGGGTCAAATTCAAATTTCATAAGCGTCTTCCATAATCGGCAGACCCCGGAGCGGCATCCCTGTGAATGCCGACCCCGGGGCCTGTGTTATAAAGTGTCAGTCAGCCGAAAATCACATGAGGGCTTTCGAGAGATTGAAGTTTGCAAATTCGAGGTCGGCAGCAGCTCTTGCGGCCATGTTCTTGTCGAGGCGCACGGCCTGACGGAGGTTGGTGATGAGCATCGACTCATTGTTGGTGCGGGCACCGAGAACGGCCATCAGATAGTAAGTAGTGGCGTCGGGGTGGTTGATGCCTGCGAGGGTCGATTTGGCCTTGCTGTAGTCCTTGGTGAGGATCTGGGCGAGGGCGGCGTTGTTGGTCTTGCTTGAACCGAAAGCGCGTACGGCTGCGGCGTTGTCGCCCATCTTGAGGTAGTATACGCCGAGAGCGTCTTCGAGGCCGATGGCACCTGCGGCAGAGCCGAAGTATTCGTTAGCCTTGCTGAAGTTCTGGTCGAGGAGCGAGATGAGGCCGAGGTTCATCTTGGCGTCAGCGTTGCCCGACTGGAGCGAGAGGGCCTTCTGGAAGTTGGCCTTGGCAGCGTCATAGTCGCCGGCGATATACTGAGTCACACCGAGGTTGTTCCAGGTGCGGAAGTCCTTGGGATAGATGCGTGCGGCGGTGTCGTAGATCTGCATGCGCTGGTCGTTGTTGTCGGTGAGTGTAGCGCAGTAGAGGATTTCGTCGACGGTGAGTGATTTGGGGTCTTTCTTGTAGGCCTCCTGAATTTCGGCGTCGCTCTTGCCGATAACGGCGATCGAAGCTGTGATGCGCGAGTAGCGGAGTTTGGGGAGGATCTGGTCGGCGAGCTGCTCGAAGACGTTAGAGAGGTTGCGGATCTCGCGTTCGCGCTGTTCGTCGTCCTTATACATAGAGAGGACGCTGAGGATAAGATCTTTGTCCTGGATGTCGCTCTTCGACACGAGTTCCTTGAAGCCTTCCCAGTCTT
>CAYVTB010000142.1:0-4533 GCA_964454365.1 uncultured Bacteroides sp.
TCGAAGGTCAGACCAAGACCAAGCTCGGCAACAACGAGGCCATCGGCGCCGTTCAGGTTGCCGTCAGCGAGGCTCTCACCAACTACCTCGAGGAGCATCCCTCCGACGCAAAGACCATCGTGTCGAAAGTCGTGCTCGCCGCACAGGCCCGCCAGGCAGCCGCCGACGCACGCCGCAAGATCCTCCGCAAGACCCCGCTGGTCGGCGGCGGTCTCCCCGGCAAGCTCTGGGACTGCTCCAGCCGCACAGCCGAAGATTGCGACCTCTTCCTCGTCGAGGGTGATTCCTCATGCGGCACGGCAAAGCAGGCCCGCGACCGCACATTCCAGGCCATCATGCCCCTCCGAGGCAAAATCCTGAACGTCGAGAAAGTGCGCCCCCACCGCATCTTCGACAATGAGGAAATCACGAACCTGTTCCGAGCCATGCGTGTCACACCCGGCACGGAAGAACATCCTGAGGCCCTCAACATCGAACGCCTGGCATATCACAAAATCATCATCATGACCGATGCCGATGTCGACGGCGCGCACATCGCCACCCTGCTCATGACCTTCTTCTTCCGCTGCATGCGCCCCATCATCGAACAAGGCTACCTCTACCTGGCCACACCCCCGCTATACAAATGCAAGATGGGCAAGGTCGAGGAGTATTGCTGGACCGACCAGCAGGTGCAGCAGTTCAAGGCCAAATACGGCGAAAAAATCACCGTCGCCCGATACAAAGGTCTCGGTGAGATGAGCGACAAGGAGCTGCGCGAAACCACCATGGCCCCCGGCCACCGCATTCTCAAGCAGGTATCCATCACCGATGCCGAAGAAGCCGACAAAGTCTTCTCCATGCTCATGGGCGAGGACGTGGGCCCGCGCCGCGACTTCATCGAAGAGAACGCCAACTACGCCAACATCGACGCCTGAGCCCCGCGGGCAAACAAAGCCCGTCGCTGAAACGTTTATGATTAGAACATAAACACGAAAACAAGCATACATATGGCACGTAAGAATACATCCGGAAACCGCACGTCAAAGGAACTCCGCACCGCAATCGAACAGTACATTGCCGAGCAGGGGGCCAAAACATTCAACTACAAACAGGTGTCCCGCGCTCTGGGCATCTCCAATCCCACGCACCACCGTGCCGTGGCAATGATTCTGGCCGAGATGGCCTTCGACGGCGATATCCTCGAAGTGGAGCCCGGCAAATACAAGGCCCACTCGCGCACCACCGAGGCCGAGGGTGTATTCCAGCGTCGTTCAAACGGCAAGAACAGTGTGGTCACCGACCCCGACGGCGAAACGCTTTTCGTGGCCGAGCGAAACTCCATGCATGCCCTCAACGGCGACCGCGTGCGTGTCACCGTCGCTGCCAACGTCCGCGGCAAGGAGCCCGAGGCTATCGTCACGGAAATCATCGAGAAGAAGGATCAGACCTTCATCGGTACGCTCAAGGTCGACAAGAATTTCGCCTATCTCGAGACCGACTCCAAGTTTCTGGCCACCGACATCTACATCCCCAAAGGCAAGCTCAAGGGCGGAAAGACCGGCGACAAAGCCGTAGTACGCATCACCGACTGGCTCGATGACGCCAAGAATCCCCGTGGCGAAGTAATTGACATCCTCGGTAAAGCAGGCGAAAACGATGCCGAGATCCACGCCATCCTCGCCGAATTCGGCCTTCCCTACCGCTATCCCGAAACCGTCGACAAAGCCGCCGACAAAAGTCCCGACGACATCACTCCCGAGGAAATTTCCCGCCGCGAGGATATGCGCGGCGTCACAACCTTCACCATCGACCCCAAGGATGCAAAGGACTTCGACGATGCCCTCTCCTTCCGCAAGCTGCCCAACGGCAACTACGAAATAGGCGTTCACATCGCCGATGTGACCCATTACGTTCGCCCCGAGACCGCTCTCGACCACGAGGCCGCAGACCGCGCCACAAGCGTCTATCTCGTGGACCGCGTCGTACCCATGCTCCCCGAGCGCCTAAGCAACGGCATCTGCTCCCTGCGTCCCGATGAGGACAAGCTCACATTCTCCTGCATCTTCGAGATGACACCCTCCGGAAAAATCGTCGACTCCCGCATCTGCCGCACGGCCATACGCAGCGACCGCCGCTTCACATACGAGGAAGCTCAGGAAGTGATCGAAACGGGCAAAGGCGACTACGCCGAGGAAATCCTCGAACTCGACCGTCTGGCCAAAATCCTGCGCAAGAAGCGTTTCGACACGGGCAGCGTGGACTTCAACCGCGAGGAAGTGCGCTTCGATATCGACGAAAAGGGACATCCCGTGAGCATATACTTCAAGGAATCAAAGGATGCCAACAAGCTTATCGAGGAATTCATGCTCCTGGCAAACAAGACCGTTGCCGAGCGTATTGGCCGCGTGCCCAAAGGCAAGAAAAAAGCCAAAGCTTTCGTATACCGCGTGCATGATCAGCCCGACGAGCAGAAGCTCATGGCTCTTGCCGATATGGCCCGTCGCTTCGGCTATCGCGTACGCACCCAAGGGACGCCCAAGGAAATAAACAATTCCCTGAACAAACTGATGCAGGACATAAAGGGCAAACCCGAAGAAGACCTGCTCACTCTGATGGCCCTGCGCTCCATGGCCAAAGCTGAATACTCTACCGACAACGTGGGCCACTACGGTCTGGGCTTCGACTACTATACCCACTTCACATCGCCAATCCGCCGCTATCCCGACATGATGGTGCACCGTCTGCTCGAGCGCTATCTCAACGGCGGACGCAGCGTAAATCTCGAGAAACTCGAGGAAAAATGCCGTCATTCCTCCGACCGCGAGCAGCTCGCCGCCAACGCCGAACGGGCATCCATCAAATACAAACAGGTCGAATACATGGGCGACCATCTCGGCGAAGTCTATACCGGTATGATTTCCGGCGTCACCGAATGGGGCCTTTACGTTGAACTTGACGACAACAAATGCGAGGGCCTCGTGCCCGTACGCGATCTGGCCGACGACTTTTACGACTTTGATCAGGAGAACTTCGCTCTGGTCGGCCGCAGACATAACAACCGCTATCGTCTGGGCGACAAGATCAAAGTGCAGGTGGCCCGCGCCGACCTGCGGACCAAACAGCTCGACTTCGTGATCGTCGACGAAAAGAATCCGCCGCGCACGCTCGATACTCTCGGACGGAAGCCTGGCAAGAAATCCGATTCCAAACCCGATGACAAGCGTCGTCGCCGCAAATCATCCCGCCGATGAACAAGGACATCATCGAACTCCAAGGGCTTCGCTACCGGGCATTCCACGGAGTGCTTCCGTCCGAGCGCGTCACAGGCAATGATTTCGAGGTCGACATCCGAATCGAGCTCAACGCCGCCGAGGCCATGGCCAACGACACCCTCGACTCCACCGTCGATTACGGAGCCCTCGTTGACATTGTCACGGCCCAGATGTCCGAACCTTCCGCACTGCTCGAACATGTAGCCGGCCGCATACGCCGGGCCATCTGTGAGGCCTGGCCTATTATCAGCGGCGGCTCCGTACGCGTATCCAAGCTCTCTCCGCCCATTCCGAGACAGATGCAGAGGGCGGCATTCACAACCGTATGGAGCGACTGACCGTCTGCATCTTAAACAACCCAACAACGCAACATCCTAACAACCAATCATGTCAAAAGAATATAAGCGCACTCTCATCACCACCGCACTGCCCTACACGAACGGGCCGGTGCACATCGGCCATCTGGCAGGCGTCTACGTTCCCGCCGATATTTACGCACGCTACCTCCGTCTGTGCGGCCGCCCCGTCACGCTCATAGGCGGCAGCGACGAACATGGCGTACCCATCACGCTCAAAGCCCGGCAGGAAGGCGTCACGCCACAGGACATCGTCGACCGCTACCATAAGCTCATCAAGGAATCCTTCGAAGGTCTGGGCATTTCTTTCGACATCTACAGCCGCACTACCTCCGCCATACACCACGACACGGCCTCGGCCTTCTTCCGTCGTCTGTACGACAAGGGCGAGTTCATCGAAAAGAGCTCCATGCAGCTCTACGATCCGGAAGCAGGGCAGTTCCTGGCCGACCGTTATGTGACGGGAGAATGTCCTCACTGCCACAACCCCAAGGCCTATGGCGACCAATGCGAGGCCTGCGGCACATCCCTCAACGTCACCGACCTCATCAATCCCAAGAGCGCCATCACAGGCGCCACCCCCGAGCTGCGCGAGACACGCCACTGGTTCCTCCCCCTGGACAAGTGGGAGCCCGCGTTGCGCCACTGGATTCTTGACGGACACAAGGAATGGCGCTCGAATGTCTACGGCCAGTGCAAGAGCTGGCTCGACATGGGGCTGCAGCCCCGCGCCGTGTCGCGCGACCTCTCGTGGGGCGTGCCCGTGCCGGTGGAAGGCGCCGAGGGCAAGGTGCTGTACGTCTGGTTCGATGCTCCCATCGGCTACATCTCCAACACCAAGGAGCTCTATCCCGACTCCTGGGAGCAGTGGTGGAAGGATCCCGAGACCCGCATCATCAACTTCATCGGCAAGGACAACATCG
>CAYVTB010000143.1:0-4495 GCA_964454365.1 uncultured Bacteroides sp.
CATCGCTATCTTCTTCTGGTTCTCCTTCCACCAGAACGGCACCTCGCTGTCGCTCTTCGCGCGCGACTTCGTGCAGACCGATGCTATCGCCCCCGAAATCTGGCAGGCTGTCAATCCTTTCTTTGTCATTATCCTCACCCCCGTGGTGATGCTCGTCTTCGGCTCTCTTGCACGCCGCGGCAAGGAGATTTCCACTCCCCGCAAGATCGGTATCGGCATGGGTATCGCCGGCCTCACCTACCTGTTCCTGATGGTCTACAGCCTCATTCACAACTATCCCTCGGCCGAGGCATTCCGCTCGCTGGCTCCCTCGGTAGCCGACGCCATGAAGAGCGGCTGGTGGATCATGTTTGTCATCTACTTCTTCCTCACCGTCGCCGAGCTGTTTATCTCGCCCCTGGGCCTGTCCTTTGTCTCCAAGGTCGCACCCCGCCACATGCAGGGTCTCTGCCAGGGCCTGTGGCTCGGCGCTACAGCTATCGGTAACCTGATGCTGTGGGTAGGCCCGCTGATGTACAACGCCTGGCCTATCTGGATGGCATGGGCAGTGTTCCTCGCCGTGTGCCTCATCTCGATGGCAGTCATGTTTGGCATGGTCAAGTGGCTCGAGCGCGTCACCGCCGCCCAGGCCTGATAACCTACCTCTATATAAAAAATTATATAAAAAAATCCTCCCGCGGCGCGGGAGGATTTTTTATGTATAGTGGATAGATTAACGGCTCAAGGATACATTGTCGATCGCTTCAAGGCCGCCAAGAAGGTTACCATCTTGGCTGAATACAGCGATATAATATCCCGGGATCTCACCGACAAATGTGATCTTGTTAAGCTCGCTGTTGACGGTTGCCGAAATAAACCCTTCGTCGTAGACATTCATGTCTTTCAGTCCCCAGAATTGGCAGTCACACAAACCAACACCTCCTACATTGATACTACCCATGGGCTGACCGAACGGAATGTTGATATAACCTTTCTGCTCGGCGTCATTGTAGGTAAAATCGGCTTTTACAACGAGTTCACTCCTGCCATGGAAGCCCGAGAGATAAAGAACCTTGCCATAATCGGGGTCTTCCTCATCGGTAACCACCGAGATGTTGATTGCAAACGAAGTTTCTTTATTTTCGTCAAAGGCGTCCAGACCGGTTAAAGTCCAGTTGCCCTGCATGGATTCGTAGGCATTAGCGCTGCTGTAGTTGATAGTCTTGATTTCTCCGTAGTAATAGAGATAAAGCGCGGGACTGCCATAGAGCATAATGCCACATTCAGTGACTAAGTTGCCCGAAGGCGTCTCAACGGGTTCCATTACACGCCAGTTGCCGCCGTAATAGCCGGTCTGGGCTTCGGTAGCCTTGCTGTAAGTTACACCGTCGATCCACTCTACGCTCGAGTCCTGGCCCGAGAACGACATGAAGCGGCCGTAGCTCCATTCAACGGCAGGCACTTCGCACTTCACATCATAATTGTCGGGGCCGGCTTCTCCGTCATTAGTGGTGAGGTAGAGCACACAGGGATTGGCCGAGGTGTCGAGGGTTGCACCCTGCACGGTGCCGAGAATGCCGTCGGCTGCAGAATAGATAGTGTTGCGGGGCATGTAATTTCCTGCATAATATCCCTTGAGTGTTATGTCGCCCGACTTCATGGTGAGGTCAAAGACAGCGTCATAGCTTCCGCGCAGATTGGGCACAAGAGCGATGGTGCCTTGAGCTCCTTCATGGTTGTTATTGTCCACGACCACGGTGACGAGATCGCCTATCGACATGTCGACATACTGGAACTTGAATGAGAAGGGAAGAGTAGTCTCCGCAACGTTGAATTCATTGCCGTTGTAAAGCTCCTTGTCACCGACATAGAGCTCGATGCACATGCTGTTGCCAAGCTGAAGATAGCTCTTCACGGCTGTTGAGGACAAGGTAAACGTGCAGCCATCGTCCCAGGTGTTCTTGTAGAAGAAAGCGCTGCCAAATGCCCCCGACCGCTCGAGGTTGAGGCTACTGACCGAGTATTCATACTGGCTTCCTTCGAGGACTTCGATTTCATTGACCTCGATATAGTCGATGTCAGAGGCAACATACTGCTGGATAACTTCCCCGCCGCGGAAGATTTGGATCACCTTCTCCTGCTTGGCAAAAGCTAACAGAGACATCAAAGAGAGCGCTCCAAGGGCGAGCGGCTTATATGCATTGAATTTTTTCATAATTATCTGATGATGAATTTGATTGTGAGTTTAATGTTTCCGTCTGAAGCTACTGCGATGTAAGAGCCCTGAGCCAGGGAGCCTACATAGAGCGATTGCCCGGCAGTCATGCGGGAGGAGGCGATCAGCGTGCCGTTAAGACCGAATATGCCGATCGTGAAAGGATTCTCCGACGTGGAGTTCAGCACGATCGACTCCGTGTCAGAAATAAACCGTAGGCTTGAGTCGCCGGCTACTTCTACAGCTTCGATCCCGGCAGGGTCGGTAGGGACGGCGTCCCCTATCTGCAGGCGATTGTACAGGGAATACAATAGCGTCACTTCGGGCTGGCCGTCATCGCTCGATGAGCTGACCGTCATTCCCTCGTCCCCGAAAGTTACCCGGTTGAGCTTGCTCAGGTCGATGCAGTAGGACGTGTCGGAGCTGCCCGTAAATATCAGGCAGGGGACGGCGTCCTGCGCTTTTGCGGTGCAAAAGCCCGAAAGCAGCAGACCTGTAAACCAACCAAACGCAGCAATGTGGTTTCGTTTCATTGTTGATAGGTGTGAAAAAAGCCTCGGTCATCCCCTCGTCGGCAGGAAATCATAAAATTGTAAAAGCGGGGGAATCAGTGTCTTTCACCGTCGTGCACGCCCCTCGGCGACCTTCAGCCAAGACAACCGCTTCTGAGGTACAAAATTATAAAAACCTCCCGACACTTGCAATCACCCCCTACAGGCAATTCTTGCGATTATCCATCAAACTCACCACCAGCCGATAATTGGTGGCACGTTTTTGCTTTGTGGTGTGGGGGAGTTGTGTTAACTTTGCATGGAATTTAAATTGTGGCTGCTGAAATGAATCCCTGGATAGAAGCAATGAGACTCAGGACGCTGCCGGTGTCGATCGCCGGCGTGGTGACCGCGCTGGGCTATGGCCTGATGTATGACAACGTTAACATCGTGCCCTGGGTGATATGCCTTCTATTTGCACTTCTGTGCCAGATTGCATCCAACTTTGCCAACGAATACTACGACTACACCTCTCAGCGCGACCGCGCGGGCCGTGAAGGGCCGCGACGTGGCGTCACCGAGGGCGACATTACCCCCGGCGCCATGAAACGCGCCATTTACGTCACCCTTGGCGCTGCCTGCTGCCTGGGACTGAGCCTCGTGGCATGGGGCGGCTGGTGGCTGATTGCCGTCGGAGCTCTGGTGGCTGCAGGCGTTTTCGCCTACTCGACGGGCCCCTACCCCCTGTCGACGCACGGCTGGGGCGAGGTAGCGGTGGTGATTTTCTTCGGACTGGTCCCCGTCACGCTCACCTACTATGTCGAGACGCTGCAATGGAGCCTCGACGTGGCTGCCGGAGGTCTCGCCATAGGTCTGTTAGGTGCCAACGTGCTGATTGTAAACAACTATCGCGACGTCGAGGACGACATCGCGGTGAATAAGCTCACGCTTGCCGTGCGCATGGGGCGCCGCGCGATGCTCTGTCTCTACGGACTAAATGTCGTGGCTGCAATGGCCGTGATGATGCCCGCATGGCTATCGCTCGGGAAGGGCTGGACGGTGGTTCCCGCGGCCATGCTGATTGCCGCAGCCTTGATTATAAAGGCCATGAATAAGCGCCGCGGAGCGTCGCTGACGCCGCTCTTAGGGATGACTGCCGTGCTAATGAGCGTGTATTCACTGCTCTTTGCGCTTGCCTGCTTCCTGCGCTAATCTCGCGGCCGCCGCGGGATCGAGCTCGGCCATCGGAACCATCACGAAATCGCGTTGCGTCGCCCTCGGATGGGGCAGCACGAGCCCGGGTGTATCGAGGCTTATACCATCAAAGTCAATAATGTCTATGTCGATTACGCGGTCGCGGTAGCTGCCGTCGGGGTTGCGGTGGGCGCTATCGGGCCCTAACGTTCTCTCGATTCCCTGTGTGATTTTAAGTACCCGCGCGGGCGTTATTTCCCCGGGCACAAGCGCCAGCACACCGAGATTGAGAAAAGGATTGGGCGAGTCGTAGCCCCAGGGCTCGCTTTCTATATACGACGACAGTTCAAGGCGACCGCCCAGAGCGCCTGCAAGCAAGGCGACCGCCCTGCCTATAACGGCACGGCGGTCGCCCTGATTAGAACCTATGTTGAGGTGGATGCGGTGCATCAGAGACTGGTGCGCGCAACCTCGACTTCCTCGAAGCCTTCGACAAAGTCGCCTACCTTGATATCGTTGAAGCCGCTGATAGACAGACCGCAATCGTAGCCCGAGGTGACTTCCTTGACATCGTCCTTGAAGCGCTTGAGCGAGCCGAGCTCGCCGGTGTAGCGCA
>CAYVTB010000144.1:0-4276 GCA_964454365.1 uncultured Bacteroides sp.
ACTACTTCTCCATGCCCTACTATCCCCTCAACCCACGCCGCTTCCAGCTCGGCCTTACCGTCGACTTCGCCAACTAATCCCGCCCCTCGTCCTTAAGGACCTTAAAGACCTTAAGGACCCTAAAGACCTTAAAAAATCAAGTTTCCTCCTTTCCCGGGTGAGAGTTTTTTTATACCTTTGCACCGCGGTTCTTATACAGAGAACCTCCACTAATGGTACAATATTCAACTCTCATCACAGGAAAATTTCCGACCACAGTTCTCAACTACGCCTTCAAAGAAAGCTGGAAGAGCACCCAATGATTGAATGACCGACAATGCCGCGTCGTGCGCCGCGAGGGCGTCCGACGGTCAATGAGATCAACTTTTTCAATCAATTTCTAATCAACTTTCCTATTTTGTAATGAACAACTTCAAGTTGCTCGCCGGGCTGCTTTTGGCCGCCGTGGCGGGTGCTGAGCTGCAGGCCCATGCTTCGACGCCTGTAACTATGACCCTGGAAGATATTTTCCGGGTCGCGGATGAAAACGGAGCGCAGTTGAAGCCTTTTGCCGCGACAGTCGAGCAGGCATCGCGCGAGGCCGCCGTCGCCCGTTCGGGACGTCTCCCCGAGATTGACGCATCGCTTAACATCAGCTTTCTTGGCGACGGGTTTACACTGTCGCGTTCCTTCGGTGATTATCAGCGAGCACCGATTCCCCACCTCGGCAACGGCCTCGAGCTCACTGTCAACCAGCCCCTTTATACCGGCGGAGCTTTATCAGCCGCGATCGACATCGCAGATATGCGCACTACCGCTGCCCGTTATGCCGAGGACATGCAGCGCGACAACATCCGCTTTACACTCGCCGGCTATTACTTAGACATATATAAATTTGGCAATCTGCGCCGTGTGATTGAAAGAAACATTGCGCTCGCAACTGAAATGCTCGAGCGCATGCGCGACCGATATGAGCGTGGCACAGTCCTTCTCAATGACATCACGCGCTACGAGCTGCTTCTGGCCGACTATGAATTGCAGCTGACTCGTCTGGACAATAATCTAATGCCCTCACGGTAACGGCGGGTCTCCCTGAAGGTACCGTCGTCCTTCCCGATACGACAATGCTTGCGCAGGCCTTGCCCGTCTTTAAGGAAGATTGGTGGCAGACCGAGGCACTGGACAACTCTCCCTCAATGAACATTTCCCGCCAGTTCATTTCGATAAACCGTCGCGGCGAGGCACTTGCCAAGGCCGCCCGACTGCCCAAAATCGGCTTGCAGGCCGGCTGGAGCATTGATGGCCCGATCCTCGTCGAGGTGCCTCCGATTAACCGCAATCTGAGTTACTGGTACGTCGGTATCGGTGTAAGCTACAGCCTTTCTTCACTTTACAAGAGCAGCCGGGACATTTCCCGCAGCAAGGCTGCTACAGCTGTGGCCGAGTTTCGCGACGAGGTGACAGCCCAGGAGTTGAACCTCGCCGTAAACCGTGACTACACGCGCTACATGGAATCCTATTCCGAAATAGACACCCGTCTCAAGAGTCTTGAACTCGCTCAGCGCAATTACGATGTCGTTTCGACCCGCTACGAGTCGGGCATGGCCCTTGTAACCGATCTGCTTGACGCGGCATCGGCCCTCCTTGCAACCGAGCAGCAGCTTGTCAACACACGCATTGATATCCTTTACTATTATTACAAATTACTTTTTACAACAGGAAAGATATGAAAACCCGCAAGAAAATATCATATATACTCACCGCCGTTGTCGCCGTCATCGCTATTGTCTGGATCTATGGCCGTGTTCATCGAGGATTGGGTAAACTATATACTGACAATGCCGAGGTGTGCCGACGCATCGTACCCGTTAACAGCCGTGTCCAAGGCTATATCAAGGAGATTCGCTTTGATGAGTTTAGCCCTGTCGCTCAAGGCGACACCCTCGTCATTATTGATGATACCGATCTTAAACTCGGGGTTGCCCGTGCCATGGCCGATTATCAGCGGGCGCTCGCTGCCGGCCGTGTAACGCGCAGCTCGGTCGACGTCGCCGCTGCCCGTGCAACCGCAGGCGACGCCTCTGTCGATGAGGCCCGTGTTATGATGGAAAATGCCGCGACCGACCTCGAGCGCTATAAATCTTTGCTTGAACGCGGGGCTGTGACACAACGCGAATATGATGCGGTCAACACCGAGTATCAGGCTCGCGTGGCCCGCTACCGCATGCTTCAGGGACAGAGCAGGGCCAGTTCCACGGCCGTCGGAGAGACCAGTCTTCGCCGCTCTCAGGATTCGGCCTCTGTCGCCCTCGCCGAGGCCCTGTTGGAGACCGCCCGGCAGAATCTTTCTTACAGTGTCATCACGGCTCCCTGTGACGGGTACACATCTCGAAAGGATATACAGAGCGGTCAGCTCGTCCAGCCCGGCCAGACTCTCCTCGACATCGTCGATACTACCGAAACATGGGTAACAGCCAATTTCAAGGAAACTCAGGTAGCCGATATCCGCCCCGGCGATGAGGTGAATATAATGGTCGACGCTATTCCCGATGTAGTTTTCAAGGGTAGGGTACAATCGCTTTCGTCGGCCACCGGTGCAGCTCTCTCAATGATTCCTCAGGACAATTCTGCAGGAAATTTTGTAAAGGTGCGCCGCCGCATCCCCGTGAAGATTGTCTTCACTTCCGATAACGCACCCTCCGATATGGCACGCCTCGCTGCCGGCATGAATGTGGAATGTGAAATTGTGAAGTGACATGGCGTGGAACGTCCCGGCCGGGCCTTTCGATATTCCCGATGTGCCCGGCTTCATTCCCCGGCGTCTCAAGCCGTGGCTATTTATTTTCTTTGTACTGATCATCCAGTTCTCGGGTGGCGTCTATCTTGCGGCTGCTACGCAGATGGCGAGTGCGGGTGCCATATTACAGCAGGACGTGCTGATGGCGGGCTACGCTCAGCTCATAGGCATGTCAATCAACTTTGCTGTGATGTTCCGGCTCAAATTCAGGTTTTCCAACCGGGTGAGCCTGCTTGTCTGCGCGTTGGTTCTCATCGTTGCTAATATAATCTGTAGCTCCACGACAAGTGTACCCGTGTTGGTCTTCACCTGTCTTGTTGCCGGATGGTTCCGCATGTGGGCTACCTTCGCCTGTAACTCCACAATCCAACTCTGGATCACTCCTAAGCGCGACATGGCGGTATTCTTCTGCTATGTATATCTGATCGTTGACGGCGCAATTCAGCTCAGTGGCCTGGCTACCGTCTATATCGATTTTTATTCATCCTGGGAATACATGCATGTCCTGATATCGGCATTGTTATTGCTGATGGTAGTCCTTGTGCTGTGGCTTGTCATGCCTGTCAAGGGTCCCATGGCTATACCCTTGCTCGGCATCGACTGGATTGGCGCCGGCTTGTGGACCGTGTTTATGACCTGCTTTGCTTTTGTGTGTGTTTACGGCAGCTATTACGACTGGTGGGCCGCCTCCCCGATTCGCTTTGCAACCTGGCTCGGCTTGGCCTGTGCCGCTTTGAACATATGGCGCGCAACCTTCCTGCGACATCCCTATATTAGCATCCCGGCTTTGCTGAACAGAAATGTTGTGCGCGCTACCGGAATCTATCTTGTCTACAATACACTGCTCGCGCCCGAACATGTTTTTGAACATGGCTATGCAGGCGAAATTTTAGGTTTTGACAACACCAATCTGATTGATCTCAATTGGTATGTCATGGCCGGTATTCTTGTCGGAGTGGCAATCTCCTACGAGCTGTTTGCGCGGCAACGCCGCCGCTACAAGACAATGGCTGTCGTTGGTTTTGCATTTGCGGTGGCTTATCTCGTGTATTTCTACTTCACTATCGGCGAAGATATTTCCAAGGAAGCATTGGCCGTGCCCCTTTTCTGTCGCGGAGCCGGTTCAGTCATCATCTCCATAGTGTTCCTCACATCGATTGTCCAGAGTGGCCTCCCGTTCAAGGTCTTTCCACAGGCGTTGACCGTCAACGGCTTCACCGGAGCTGTCATGGGAGCCGTCTTCGGTCCGGCCGTTGTGGGTCGTTGGCTCGAGTGTACACTCGCGACCAATATCTCGCGCTTGTCTGAATCTGTTACATCGACCTCCGTTGCCTCGACCCGGCCGATTCATCAAATAATGGAATCAATCGTGCAACGGGCCACAATCGATTCCATGAAAGAAATCTACGGCTGGCTGCTCATCATCGCCCTTGCGTCACTTGTGATCCTTATTGTCAGCTACAGCACCCCGCGACCCCGCGCAATCTTCCCCTCCTGGGC
>CAYVTB010000145.1:0-4229 GCA_964454365.1 uncultured Bacteroides sp.
TTTCAGGAGCGCGTGGCTCAGGGCGATGGTGAGGGGAAGGTAGATAGGAGTCTCGGAGGTGGCGTAACCGAACATCATGCCCTGGTCGCCGGCACCCTGCTCGGCGGGATGCTCGCGCACAACACCGCGGTTGATATCGGGGCTCTGCTCGTGAACGGCAAGAAGAACGCCACAGGAACGACCGTCGAAGCCCAGCTCGGAACGGTCATAACCGATGGAAGTCGCCACCTCACGGGCTGTTCCCATTATATTAATGTAGGCCTCGGAAAGGACCTCGCCGGCCACAACGATCTGGCCGGTGGTGACGAGGGTCTCGCAAGCGACCTTTGACTCGGGGTCACGGGCAAGAAATTCATCGAGAACGGCGTCGCTGATCTGGTCGGCGACTTTGTCGGGATGACCCTCGGAAACAGATTCGGAAGTAAATAAATAATTCATAGCCAATAAGGTTAATAACAGTTGATAAAAAAGCCGCCGACTCCTGCGGGGCAGAATGACGGGCGGTCGATTTGGCTATGCACCGCAGCGGTCCCGGTGGACGCGCGACGTGCAACTGTGTATGAAGCACATTTTAGCATTTTTTCGTGTGGTTGCAAGCAGCCAAATCTTTCCACATTTTTCGGGTGCAAATTTACGACAAAAGGGCGAGACTTGCAAAAAAATCGCCCGGAGCAGGAAAAGATATTACGCGGGATTGGTAAAAATTGCTTACATTTGCGAAATCGTTATGGAAGAAAGTTCCCGCATATCACGCAGTATCAAGAATATCCGTGTGTCGCTGATATACCTCGGCATCAGCGTGGTGTTGCAGTTTATCTCGCGGCGGGTTTTCATCGACCGCCTCGGGGTTGATATCCTCGGCCTTAACAGCACTGCTCTAAACATGCTTCAGTTCCTGAACCTTGCAGAGCTCGGAGTTGGTGTCGCCGTGGGCTATGCTCTCTACGGGCCTCTGCAGCGAGGCGACTCGCGGGCAGTGGCCGAGATTGTCGCCGTGCAGGGACATCTCTACCGGCGCGTAGCAGCGGTGATTATCGTTGCAGCGGCGGTGTTAAGCGCTTTCTTCCCATTGATATTCAAAGACATGGGGTTGCCGTTGTGGTATGCCTACGCTTCCTTCGGGGTACTTCTTGTCTCGGCATTGCTTTCTTATTTCGTTAACTACAAGCAGATAGTTCTCTCGGCCGATCAGCGCGAATTTGACATCAAGACGTCCTACATGACGGCCTATTTCCTGAAAGTGACGGCTCAGATAGCGGCCGTGGGACTGCTCGCGCAGCCCTACCTGTGGTGGCTGGGTCTCGAACTGGCCGGAAGCATCGCCGCGGCAATCGCCCTGGACCGCCGGGTCAAGCGGGTTTATCCTTACCTGAAAGAAAAGCAAGCGGTGGGAGCCGACCTGCTCAAGAAATACCGCAGAATCGTGTCGGACACCAAGAAACTCTTCGTGCACCGCATCGCCACTTATGTGGTGCTCCAGTCGTCTCCGCTGGTTATCTACGGCTGCCTGTCGCTGGCGATGGTAACCCTTTATGGCAACTACATGATAATCGTGACAGGCCTGATGGCGCTGATGGACGCGAGCTTCAACGGAATGCAGGCGGGAGTAGGGAAGCTCGTCGCGGAAGACAACGGCGAGCATGCGTGGAACGTTTTCAGCGAGCTTTTCACTTTCCGCTTTTTCTGTTCGACAGTCACGGCGGCGGCAATGTGGCTGCTGATGACACCGCTTGTAACCCTGTGGCTCGGGAGGGAATATGCTTTGGACAACACTGTTGTGGCACTCATAACGGCAATTTACTTCATCGGCACGCTGCGCAGCGTGGTTGACTCGTATAAAATGGCTCACGGATTATTTGCCGACGTGTGGGCGCCGGTGATCGAGGCAGCCCTGAACCTCGGACTGTCGATTTTCCTGGGGCTGCGCTTCGGGCTGCCGGGCATCCTCTGGGGCGCGCTTATATCGCTGATAATCATTGTGGGCTGCTGGCAGCCTTACTATGTCTTCACCCGCGGGATGAAGCGCCCGGCAGGTCATTACTGGGGCTTGCTGACGCGACACTTGGCAGCGGCCTTGATTGCCGCAGCGGGTCTACAATTAGTTCTCTCGCTCCTCAGAGTTAACCCCGCGACCTCGGTCCCCGATTTTATCCTTTACGCAATGGCGACCTGCGTGCCGTTCACGCTGCTTTTGGGCGGCTCGCTATTATTCCTCACGCCGGGAGCACCATTGCTCGTCGATCGCCTTAAAGCCCTGATAAAAATATGAAAGCCTTGATAATCAACCTACCGAGCCACGCACTCAGGCGTCGCCTCATGGAGCAGTCGATTGCCGACACGCCCTTTGACTCCCATGAGTTTGTCGACGGAGTCGATGCACGGGCAATGAGCGAGCGCCAAAGGCGCGAGGCATTTGATTACGAAGGCTTTGCCGGACTGCACCTTATTCCTCCGGGCGTAGGGGAAGTGGGTTGCGCGCTGGCCCATCGCAAGGCCTGGCAACGCGTGGCCGACCTTGGAGAGCCGGCAGCGGTGCTGGAGGACGACCTGCGCTTTGATAAAGACTGGGAAGGAATCATGGAATTTGCCGCCGGGTGGCTTACAGCAGACGAGCCGCGCGCGCTGCTGCTGCCGCGCCATTTCTTCTACCGCCAGCCCGAGAGCGCGGGCAACCGACAGCTTGCCACGCCCTATAACTGCTATGGCGGCGAGTTTTACATGCTCAACCCGGCCGGAGCGCGACTGCTGCTGAATCTCGGGCGGCCGCATTTCGTTGCCGACGACTGGGATTATTTCCGAAAAAACGGGCTGAATGTGAAGGCCATGTTCCCCCACCCCGTCATTGTCGACGACGGGGGCGTCAGTGCAATCGGCGGTCATATCCACGAGCGCATGGACTGGGACGGAGCGGCACGGTCGGTCAATCCCGGGGTGTTGCTGTTTGATTTCTACAGCATGCTGGGACTTGTGATAGGATTCCGGGCGGGCTTTCTCAAGCGCTATTTAAGTGCCAGCGAATTATGAAGGCCTATGTGATCAACTTGCCCCTTGCAACCGAGCGCCGCAAAGCGATGATGGAGCGGCTCGCCGGTACGCCGCTGGCCGATGCGGAATTTGTCGACGGAATCGATGGCCGGGCACTGACGCAGAAGCAGCGCGAGGAGCTTTTTGATTATTCCCGATTCAGAAATGCGTTTTATCCTCCTCCGTTGCCCGGGGAAGTGGGCTGCGCCCTGAGCCATCATAAACTTTGGCAAAAGATTGCTACGGGCAAAGATTCCGCAATTATTATGGAGGATGATATTCTGATCGAAGGCAATCTTGCGTCGTACATCATGTGGACAGAGGAATGGCTCGAGACTGCGAAGCCCCGCGCTATACTGCTCACACACTCTTTCTCCTACCGTCCCGAGAGTGTCATCAGCAGCGCTAATCATCTTGATACGGCCCTTGCGGTGCAAGCCTACGGCACAATCTTTTATGCAATAAATCCCGCCGGAGCACGTCTTTTATCGGATCTCGGCAAGCCGGCTTATGTTGCCGACGACTGGAGGTATTTCAGCAAGAGAGGACTCGAGGTGAGATGTTTTCTCGAGCATCCGATCTACGTTCCGATGGATGACGAAACTACTATAGGCAGCCGCACAGACTATAATCTAAAGGCGGCCGACGCGCTACAGCACATCGTCCAAGGCTATTTCGCAGCCTTTGATCGCCTGATGTATAAAACCATCTACAATGTGTTCAATCTGTCAACCGGAAGGCTGAAAGTCATCTTAAGAGAGTCGCGAAGAGTTAAAAAATCATAAAACAACCATTCATTAACACACGCACAGGCGGCTCAAAGCGGTAAAAATCGTAACTTTGCCGAGCATTTTCCGTCACGGGCTCTTGACAAGCGCCCCGCGCCAGTTGTGGCGCAAAGGCCGCCCGGCGGGTTAACAATTTTATAATTAACATTATAATGTACGTTATCGTAGAAATTCAGGGCCAGCAGTTCAAGGCAGAAAAGGACCGCTTCCTGTATGTTCACTATCTCGGCGAGAATGTGAAAGAAGGCGAGACCGTGGAATTTGACCGCGTGCTTCTCGTAGACGCCGACGGTGCCGTGAAGGTTGGCGCACCTACCGTAGAAGGTGCCAAAGTAGTATGCGAGGTAGCTACCCCGCTCGTAAAAGGTGACAAAGTGATCGTCTTCAAGAAGAAGCGTCGCAAAGGCTATCGCCGCA
>CAYVTB010000146.1:0-4216 GCA_964454365.1 uncultured Bacteroides sp.
TGCGGCCCTCGCGGCCGATGATGCGGCCCTTGATTTCGTCGCTGTCGATGTGGAACACCGTCACGGAGTTCTCGATGGCGGTCTCGGTGGCCACGCGCTGGATCGACTGTACCACGATGCGCTTGGCCTCCTTGTTGGCCGTCATCTTGGCCTCGTCCATGATATCGTTTATATAGGACGCAGCCGCTGTCTTGGCCTCATCCTTGAGGGATTCGACGAGCTTGTCCTTGGCTTCCTGCTGAGACAGGCCCGAGATATGCTCGAGCTGCTCCAGAGCCTGGCGATGAAGTTTTTCAACTTCGGTATGGCGCACCTCGAGCGCATTGGCCTGGGTATCGAGCTGCTGGCGTGCGCTGTCTATCTCGTTGCGGGCACGCGCGTTTTCACTCTGCTGCTGGTTGAGCTGCAGTTCGCGCTGTTTCTGGCGAGCCTCGGCCTGCTGCACCTTGGCAAGGCGCTGATTGGCCTGCTTCTCGGCATCGCTCGTGATCTTCAGGGCCTCTTCGCGACCCTCGAGAAGTTTATTACGCTTGAGATCTTCTGCTTCTCTCTCTGCATCCGCGAGGATGGTCTTGGCGCGGGTCTGTGACACCCGGCGCTGACGGATAAGTGTGAACACGACGCCAAGAACGAGTGCCACTACACCTATCGCTATATTTAAGAAAATTTCCATGAGTTTATATGGTTAATGACGGGTTAAAAGGAGTTTTTATTATATTAATATTCAATAGTTTCTCTCACAAGAGCCACCTCTGTGACTCCCGCGGGATACTGCGCCGTCATTCCTCCTTATAATGCCTTGAGAGATTCACTCCTGCTCGAGCAACACCTGGTCCAGTGTCTTCTCAAACTCGTCGAGCATCCGCGACTGCATGTTCAGCTGCTCGCTCTTCCGGTAATACAGCTCCGCAAATGCCAGTGCTACCTTGGCAAGGGCATACTGCGACGATTTCTCGGGCTCATCTGTCCTGTACCTTTTCCACAGCTCATTGACATGATAAGCCGCCTTGCGGAGAATTTCTTCCTCGGAAAGCTTGATGTCGAACACAAACGGTCCCACATCACCTATCCTCGTTGTAAATTTATGTATCTTCTCTTCGTTCATTATATATCAGCGACGGCACGGCGACGGCTGCTTCATCTCCCCGCTCATTCAAGCAGATCGGTTATACAGCGGTCTATGTCCCGCAATAAACCTGCGATGATGGCTCTGGTGGTCTCCAGGTCGCCCGTCGTGTTGTTCACAGCCGACGCAACCGTGAGATACTCCACCTGTTGCTTCAACTGTTCCAACTGCGAGTCCCTCGCCAGCAGCTGGGCTTTTAGCCCGGCTACCTCTTCGCGGGCGGCATCGCGCTGTTGCTTGACTGCTCTGTATTTTTCGCCAAGCACTCGCGTCTTTGCCTGCACGCGCTCTATCTGTTGCTGGAGGTCCGAGGCCATTTTTCGCAAATTTTGACAAAATTACGGAATTATTTTTGAAATACATGCAATAATCTGTCGTTTTTTCTGAACATCGTCCTTTTTTATCTCTCGTTTTTGAGTCACACATCCCCTATGAATCTTTCTTAAGCTCTATACTGCTTTAATATTTAACAATTATTAACCCGCGAACCCTCCGCCACTCTTTGTTAATATTATAACTTGCACCCCCGAAAAATAGCTATAACATGAGACACTTTTCTACCATAACCTTCCGACGGCTGCCCGTCCTGATCGCCATCCTGTCGGCTCTCCTGCTTTCATCCTGCGAGACTGCCCGATATCTTTTCGGCGAACGTTCGGTATCCGAGAGACCCGATGCCGATATGTACTACGACGACGAATACTACCCCGACCGCTTCGACGACGATTAAACATCAGCCACATACAGAAAGCGCTCCCGCCATCTCCGCGGGAGCGCTTTCTGTATACGCGTCAGTCTTTATTTATCTTTATGCTTTTCGAGCTGGCGATCAACTGCCTCCAGGGCAAGGTCAACCGCTTCTTCAAAGGTATCTGCCGTCTTTTCGGCAACTACTTCGCCATACTGCGGAACATTCAGTTTCACGATAACCGCCTTGTTCATTGCGGTTTCAGGTTTTACTACCTTGAGGGTAAAATCTACTGTATCGATGGCGGGATTGCGGCGGGCAAGGCGTTCTGCTTTCTTGTTGATGAAGTTGACGAGCTTCTCGGCGACTTCAAAGTGAATGGCTTGAATACGTACTTCCATAGTCAACGTTTCTTTTGTGCGCGGGGATGCGCGAGTTGATAATTTTGTTTTAATTCGCTATAGGAGAGATGGGTATAAATCTGCGTTGTAGACAGCGAGGCATGCCCGAGCATTTCTTTCACCGCTGTGAGGCCTGCGCCGCCGTTGAGCATATCTGTCGCGCACGAGTGCCTCAGCCAGTGGGGTGTCGGGTGCGCCGTTGCCGATGCAAATGCCTCTTTCACCATCTTGTTGACATCGCGGTAGGTCACTGCCTTGCCGTCGGCCCTCACGAAGAAGGCATCGGTGTCGCTCTGGGGTCTTATGCTGCGATATTCTGCAATCATGCGTTTAAGCTCGGGTCCGAAAGGGATTATTCTTTCTTTATTACGCTTTCCGAGCACTTTTAGTTCACAGGAACTAAGATTTACATTGCGGTCAAGCAGTCCCGCGAGCTCTCCGGCACGCATTCCGGTCGAATATAGCATGTCAACGACCAACCGCGACATCTGCCCGCGGTAATCGTCCTCCTCTACCGGGCTGTCTATGACGCCCTCGGTCACCGACGGAGGCAACACTCGCGGCAGCGGCTTGGGCAACCGCGCGGGCCGCAACTCGGCCGCCGGATTGTTGACTGCGCCCTTCCGCTTCATCAGCCACGCGTGGAACGCCCTGAGGGTCTGTATCTTCCGTCTTATCGACCGCTGTGACACTCCCTCCGAGGCCAGATTCGAAATCCACAGGCGCATGTCGTTGGTCGTCGCCTTCGATTCATCAAAGCCTTCCCCGAAACGCTCCCGGGCAAACCGTTCCCATTGCCCGAGATCGTAACTATATGACGAAACGGTGCGAGCCGAGAGATTCAGCTCACACCGCATATAGTCTGTAAAGGCTTCGCTCAACGTGGTCATTCTGTTTCGCCCGCGACGCCGTGATTGGACGCCTGCGGCTCGATGCCACGAATTTAGCTATTCCTTTTTATATTGCCAAATAAAATCGGGAGATTTTTTCCTTCCCGGAAAAAATCATTAAACCCGTGCTCGCTCTTTTGAGGGAATCTATTATTCCTCGACGGCGCGCAGCTTCTGCACATAGACAGCCTTCATCATCTTCTTGCGGTTGGTGACGGAGGGCTTCTGGAATGCCTGGCGGCTGCGGAGTTCCTTTACGATGCCGGTTTTTTCAAATTTACGTTTGAATTTTTTGAGAGCGCGTTCGATGTTTTCGCCTTCTTTTACTTGTACGATGATCATTTTTTTGTGGTTAAAATTAAGTGGTTGATAAATTTGTATTTTGCGCGGCAAAGGTAGTGAATTCCATTGAATCTGCAAAATCTTTTTCCGGAAAATCATTCGCCTCCGCTCTCCTCCCGCGTCTCAGGCGTGGATGCAGAGGGGCTGTTAGCCCAGGATCTGCGCCGCGTGGTCTTTGGTCTTCACCTCTTTGGGGCCGATGACGCGCTCTATGCGTCCGTCCGGGTCGATGATGAACGTGGTGCGGAATGTGCCCATGTATTTGCGCCCGGCGAGGGTTTTCTCGCCCCACACCCCGAATTCCTCCACGAGCCGGTGGTCGGTGTCGCTCACGAGCGGGAAGGGGAGTTCATTCTTCGCGCGGAATTTCTCGTGGGCCTTGGCGCCGTCGACGCTCACGCCGATCACCTGATACCCCTTGTCGAGCAATTCCTGATAATTGTCGCGCAGGTTGCAAGCCTGGGCCGTGCAGCCGGGTGTCGAGTCCTTGGGGTAGAAATACAGGGCTATCTTCTTGCCCGGGTAGTCGCTCCGCTTTATCTCGCGGCCGTTCTCGTCGACTCCCAGAAGGTCGGGAGCCATATCTCCTACAGTTTTCATATCGTTGTCAGTGTTATTTTTCGTCATACCATTTTGAGTACATCAGATAGTTGCGCGCTATCTTCTGATTCATCTCGCGTGCCTTCTCGGGCTCGACCATCTTGATGAATTTTGCAGGCGTGCCACCCCAGAGCTCGTTGGGGCCGATCACGGTGCGCGACAGCACCAC
>CAYVTB010000147.1:0-4184 GCA_964454365.1 uncultured Bacteroides sp.
CGCGCCATCCAGCAGATGCTCGGCCACGAAAGCATCGCCACCACCGAAATCTACCTCCACCTCGACCGCACCCACCTCCGCGAAGAAATCCTCTCCCACCACCCCCGCAACAGGCGGTAAAGGTTTTATACAAAAATCGCAAAATTTTCTTACCTTTGCGGTGTGAATTATAATGAACTCAACCGACACCGCCGCGACTCGATGATTGTCTTCGAGCCCGAGGAACACGTCTATCGCGTAGGCGGCACGGAGTATCGCCCGGTGACAACCCTGGTTGAGGATTGTTTCGAGAAGTTCGATGCCGACTTCTGGGCCGAGCGCAAGGCCACTCCCGAGTGCCCCGCCGAGATGCTGAAGGCCCGCTGGGCTGCCGCCGGCAAGGAGGCCCGCGACATGGGTACCCGGCTCCACGACAACATCGAACGCCACTATCTGGGGGTTAAACCCGAGGCCGGAACCGACGACCCCGCATGGGAACTTTTCCGGTCCTTCACCGGCAAGGTTAAACTCACCCCCTACCGCTCGGAATGGCGCATTTTCAGCGAAGATCTGCTCTTGGCCGGGACTCTCGATTTTCTTGCGGTCGAGCCCGACGGCACTTATGTGCTCTGGGACTGGAAGCGCAGCAACAAGGTGGTGACGCCCTTTGGGACCCCGGTGAAGGAAAATCGTTTCGGCAAGCGCGGCCTTGGCCCAATGGCCGGCGTGCCCGACACGTCCTACCATCACTATGCCCTGCAGCTGAGCATCTACCGTCACATCCTTGAAACTAAATACGGCATCTCGCCCCGCGCGGCCTATCTCGGTATTTTTCATCCCGATTATCGCGAACCCTGGGTTGTTGAAGTGCCTTATCTGCGCGAGGAAGTCGCCTCGCTTCTTGGACTATGAGTCTGCCCGCCGGTTTTATAGCCATGCTCGACGCTATGGGCGAGTCCATGGCAGGAGTGGCCGAAGCTCTGGAAGGCCCGGCCGCGCCGGCTGCCATCAGGCTCAATGCCCTCAAGGGAGGTACCGCGCCCGAGGGTGGCGAGGCGGTTGAATGGTGCGAGGGCGGGTATTATCTTCCGGAACGTCCCCGTTTCACACTTGACCCGGCCCTTCATCAAGGACTCTATTATGTGCAGGACGCCTCGTCGATGGCCCACGCGGCCGCCGTGGCCGAGGCTTCGCGCGTGGTCGGCAACGAGAGCCCCTTACGCTTCCTCGACGCCTGCGCCGCCCCCGGCGGCAAGACTATAGCCGCCCTCGACGCCCTGCCCGGAGATGCACTGATCGTCGCCAACGAGGCCGATCCGCGGCGCTGCTCGGTACTGGTCGAGAATGTCGTGAAACACGGCAGCGGCCGCGTGGCCGTCAGCCGCGGCGACGCCTCCACCCTGAAAGCTCCCGCCGGATTTTTCGATATAATCGCCGCCGACGTGCCTTGCAGCGGCGAGGGAATGATGCGCAAGGAGGCTGTCGCCGCGAGCCAATGGTCGCCGGCACTGGTTGCTTCATGCGCCGCCTTGCAACGCTCCATCGTCGACAATCTCTGGAGACTGCTGCGCCCGGGAGGCTGTTTCATCTACAGCACCTGCACCTTCAACACCTCGGAAAACGAGGAAATCGTGGACCACATAGTCAATGATTTGGGGGCTGACGTCCTTCCTGTTCCCGCTCTTGACCTTCCCGAAATAGCCGGCGCCGCGGGCCGCGACTATCCGGCTTACCGCTTCCTGCCGGGGCGAGTGCGCGGCGAGGGGCAGTTCATCGCCCTGCTGCGCAAGCACGGGGACGCACCCGCTGCCCGCATTAAACCTCAAAAACCGGCTAAAACAAAAACTTTAATGGACCCCTCGCAGTATCTTGACGGGCAATGGACTGGAGAGACGACACGCGAAGGCGTCACAGCTGTCGACAGCCGCCACACGGCCCTCTTGACAGAACTCGGCCGCACGATGCACCTCGTCTACAAAGGCGTGGAACTCGGGACTCTCAAAGGCCGAGATTTCATCCCTGCTCAGGCCCTGGCAATGGCCTCAGCGCTGCGCAAGGATGCCTTTGCGAGTGTCGAAGTCGACCGCGACACGGCCCTTCAATTCCTCGCCCGCCAGGCCATTGTTCTCCCCGAAGGCTCTCCCCGCGGCATCGTGCTCCTCACCCGTGGCGGTCACCCGCTGGGCTTCGTCAAAAACCTCGGAAACCGCTCAAATAACCTTTATCCGGCCTCCTGGCGCATCCTCAATCTCTAAACCGAGGATGGTGCTGAGTCAACACTCCCTCAAAACCGAATGTTAATATCATATGAACGGATTAACTTTAGGCATCCTTTTACCCTTCGTAGGCACCACCCTCGGCGCTGCTGGCGTTTTTCTGATGAAGAAAGACTTTGCCCCGCGCTTGCAGAAAACCCTGACGGGCTTTGCAGCCGGAGTGATGGTGGCGGCCTCGGTGTGGTCGCTGCTGATTCCCTCGATAGAGATGACGGGAAAAGAAGGCTTCATGAGCATTTTCCCCGGCATCGTAGGCTTCCTTGGGGGCATTTTATTTCTGCTGTTTCTCGACAGCGTGATTCCTCACCAGCACTTTGACAGCGATCAGAGCGAGGGCCCAAAATCCCACCTGTCCAAAACAGCCAAAATGGTATTTGCCATCACTCTGCACAACATTCCCGAGGGTATGGCCGTAGGCGTTGCGCTTGCCGGTGCTATGGAACATAATTCCTATATGCCGATGGCCGGGGCGATTGCCCTGTCGATAGGCATCGCGATACAGAATTTTCCCGAGGGGGCCATTGTCTCCATGCCGCTGCGCAGCGCCGGTAATTCACGGATGAAATCCTTCCTTATGGGAACTCTTAGCGGCGTAGTGGAACCGATCGGCGCAATCCTGACGATAATGCTCGCGTCGTTTATCCTGCCTATCCTGCCCTATCTGTTGGCATTTGCCGCCGGGGCCATGATGTATGTAGTTGTCGAAGAACTCATTCCCGAAACACAGGAGGGCAAACATTCCAATATGGGCACAATCGGTTTTGCCCTCGGTTTTGTCCTGATGATGGCCCTCGACGTCCTTCTCGGCTAAAAGCTCCTGTCTCGCGACGGCATCAATCACCGGCATGTTTTGCGGCAATAGCCTTGAGTGTCTCGTAAACTTCTTTAAGGGTATTCAGAATCTGCTCGTGGTCTGAAGAAGGAACAGGCTTGATATGAAGATAGACGCGTGTAGGCAGGTCAGCAGGATAATCAATAAGACATCCCGGAAAGGCCGCTTCCAATTCAGCCTTATAGGGAGAAAAGTCGCTTCTCTTCCACGTCGTGATATAAATACAAAAATTACCCAACGGGTCTTCCAGACTGCCGTTGTGAAAAGAAGCTTCGATTCCTATACGTTTCCTGTTCACATTGAAGTCAATACCTAAATCCCAACCTTGCCACACCCACCATTCGGTCCCGGTCATAGCGCTGATCTGATTCCTTATGTCGCCGATACGTTCTTTGCGCAGGGCAAGGATATTTTCATTAAATGAGTTATATTCGGCGATCAGTCGGTTAATCTGGTGGCGGTTATCATAAAAAAAGCGTTTCAGCTCCATATTGTTGCAATTATATCGGTTCTCGATGGTCCTGATGAAGTCAAAAAGGAAGGTGATATAAGTAGGATTGGCGTCGATTACATAGTTTCCGAGGTTACGCCTGACGATCTCAAACAGTTCAAGATAGTTCACATAATGGTAACCGTTGAGCTCCATGGCCTTCCTTTCCCCGGGGTCGGAGATACGCCTTCCTGAAAGGACTATGAAAAAATGGGTCTTGCCGGGATAAGTCTCCTTGATATACCTTGTGTAACTCTCCAAAGGGTTATACAGAGAAGCATCGATTTTATTCTCAATGGCGATGACAAAGCTGTCAGTGACGACCGTGATATCCAGTCGCTTCCCATCCGATGTGATTTCCTCTGTCCTGACATCGACCGGCCCCGGGGCAACCGCGACATCCGTCGCACCGATTGCCTCCAAAAAGGATGCGATCATTAAACCGTGAAGTCTATGGGGAGCATCCGGCGAGAGAAAGAAACGCAACACCTGGCTACAGCGTTCCTCAAACCTATCCCCACCCATCCGGCATATCTCCATGAACGTCGGATCATTGTTCCTCTTCGGGAGCCTCAAAAATTTCTCCAGCAGAGCAACAAAACAACTT
>CAYVTB010000148.1:0-4052 GCA_964454365.1 uncultured Bacteroides sp.
TCCGACAGAAGTTCAAAGTCTCGCGGAGTTGTTGCTTTAAGATTTGCCGTTGCTTCCACATTCCGGCACAGTCGTTCACGCTGCGCAGTTACATCGAGGGATTTATGATCTTTAGCCATTTGTTCTGATATTCTGATAATTTCACTGCCTGATAGTTGAACATATCCGTGCGGATTCTTTCAATGTCTTCTTGTGACAGAGTTGAAGACCCCGGGGAGGCGCAATAATCGTCTGTGGCGGTTTTAAGCTTATTTGTCAGCTCTATTACTTTGGCTGTGAACTGATAGGCATCTTCCGGCGTGAGGTGAGAGAAGACATTCCTGTCGGCCTGGGCAAGAAGATTGTCAATCAGCTTGTAACCCTCCCTGAGGGTAGATTGCTTCAGATTTTCATACTCGGAAATCTTTGCAAGTTCACCCCTGGCATTGTCAAGATTCCCGCTGACGGCCGCGAGGGAATCCTCAAGAGCAGAGACCAGCGCGAGGTTGTCGTGATTTTGTGCGTTTAACTCTGCCATCCTGATATCTGAATCGTTGACTGCGCGCTCGAGCGATTTTATCCTGCCTATTGCAAGAGTTGCGAGAAGGGCTATCGATATGACAAGCAGTGAGGTCACAACTATTTTGGGGCGGCGGTTCCTGCGGTCGAGCAACTTGAGCAGTCGGGAGGCATCGGCGGGGCGCTCCGTCAACGGTTGGAGACACTTCCGGGCAATGGAAAAATAGCTCGGAATCATTGCGTTCATGATAACGCCGAGACTGTATACATCATCGGCCGGGGAAGCGCCGCCGTTGTCCTTTTGTTCGGGAGAGATGAAACCGGGCGTTCCTGCCGGAGCCTTTATCTCGACATAGTCGGCCGTATCAGCAAGGCCAAAGTCTACAATCACGATTTCGCGACCGATATCGCGGATCATCACATTAGCCGGTTTAAGATCGCGATGCACAATTCCGCGGGCATGAAGATAAGCGACCGCCTTCACTATATCGCGCATAATGCGCCGCTTCTCCATAGTATTTATAGTCCCCTCTCTCAGGACATCCTGCAGGGTCTTTCCTTCCACCCACTCCTCAACGATACACTCCCCTAAGCCCTCGATGTTTTCAAAACCGACAACCTGCGCGATCGACGGATGGCGCAGTCGCGCGTGAATCTCAAACTCTTTCAGCAACTGTTTTCTCATGGTCGCCGAGTCCCTGAATTCTTCGCGCAACCCCTTGATAAACCACAGTCGCCCGTAGCGGCGTCCTCGAGCTATTACATTGGTCTTGGTAATGCGAAGCACCTCGATATCCCTCATCACCGAGTCCATGTACCCGCCATCCTCAGGCAGTCCTATATAACCCGATTCCTGTTCTTCGCTTCGATTCATGAGATTTCAATGGGGAGGCCTATAAAAGTGATAGATGCTCGGTCTCCGGGAGGTTTAGAGTTCGAGCGTTATTTCGTGTAGGGCTTGTCGAGTTCTTTGGATTTATCTTTGTTGTTCAGATAATCGCCGGCTTTAGCAGGGGAAATGACACTGTAACCGAGTTTGGATTCAAGTTCCGTGCGCGCGGCTTTGGCAACATTTCCCCCGCTTTTTGCTACGCTAATGTGTCCGGATATGGTTACAGGATTCTGTTGCTTTGAAATTTCGGTTGTTGAGGCCTCGGCAAGCATGTTTAGCGCCAGTTCAATGTTTGTCATATTATCGCGAAGAGATTCCTTATGTAGGCCTTTCAAATCCTTATACTCTCGCGTTTTCATGCCGCTCCATTGACGAGTGATGATATCAGTAAGCAGACCATATTTGTCATCGGGCACACCACCGCGTTTCCATTCATCGGTGAGAAGCTTTCGTATTTCGATTCCTCTTATTCGTTGATTAATCCATTCTTCAGAATAACCAAGCCGACGATAGTCTGACACAGCCTGCTCAATAGAAAGTTCAGGGTCTTGCATTTGATCTATTCTCATAGCAGCGACGTTGGCCATCCACTGCTTGAACGGCTCAGCTTTGGGCGATGGAATGGACTGTATAATTCTGAATGTCTGCTCCATACTCGCAACGTCGGTAAGACGCATCTTACCGTCGGAAGCGGGGAGTTTCAACTGTACGATATTATCGTACAGTTGACTTCCTTCCTTGCGGAGTTTCCTCTTAAGATCACTTAAATATCTTCGCGGATTATCGCTATCTGTAAGAACGCCTACAACGTCGACTACTGAGAAATACCATTCCTCTTTTTCGTTATCCCACGATGTCCTGACTTTGCGGTCATTAAATATCTTTATTTGATTTTTCATTGTCATAGGTCTTTAAACGAGTTGGTGGCGGTGCCCCAGGAGGCACGGTCGAGGTTGCGGTAGTGGATGGCTTCGCGGATGTGGGTGGTGGTGATGTCGGGGGAGCCGGCGAGGTCGGCGATGGTGCGAGCGACCTTGAGGATGCGGTCATAGGCCCGCGCGCTCATGTCATACTTGTTCATGGCCTTGCGCAGGACGTTCATGTTCTCGGCATCGAGCCGGCACCAGCGGTTGATGAGCCGCGTGTTCATCTGGGAATTGGTGTGCACGGCGGGCTCGTCGGCAAAGCGCGCGGCCTGAATCTCGCGCGCCTTTATGACGCGCTCGCGTATATCGGCGCTACTCTCGCCGGCCTCGCGGTCGGCAAGCTTTTCAAAGGGCACCGGCTGGATTTCTATCTGGATGTCGATGCGATCGAGCAGAGGGCCCGAAATGCGGCCCAGATACTTGGTCACTGCTCCCGGCGGACAGGTACATTCCTTCGAGGGATGGTTGTAGTAGCCACAGGGACACGGGTTCATCGAAGCCACCAGCATGAAGCCCGCGGGATATTCGACGCTGTAGCGTGCCCTTGAGATGGTTATGTGGCGGTCTTCCAGCGGCTGGCGCAGGACCTCGAGCACCCCGCGGGGAAACTCGGGGAACTCGTCCATGAAAAGGATTCCGTTGTGGGCAAGGGAAATCTCGCCCGGCATGGGATTGGTACCGCCGCCTACGATCGCCACGGGCGAAATGGTGTGATGGGGCGCGCGGAAAGGCCGCGCGGTCATCAGCCGCGAGCCGCTCTTGAGTTTGCCCGCCACCGAGTGGATCTTGGTGGTCTCCAAGGCTTCGCCCAGGGTAAGGGGTGGCATTATTGAGGGCAATCGCTTGCTCAGCATGGACTTGCCCGAACCGGGAGGGCCCACGAGCAGGATGTTATGGCCGCCCGCGCAGGCCACCTCGAAGGCACGCTTGACGCCTTCCTGGCCCTTGACCTCGTTGAAGTCGAAGTCAAAGAGCTGTCGCGCGGCAGCAAATTCCGCGCGTGTGTCATACTCGACCGGCGCGGCATCCGAGCCTCCGGTGAGGAAGTCCACGACCTCGCGCAGCGTCTTCATGCCGTAAACCTCGAGATTGTTGACCACGGCAGCCTCGCTGGCATTTTCTTCGGGGACAATGAGCCCTTTGAAGCCGCGCTTGCGGGCCTCGATGGCCATGGGGAGCACGCCGTTGACCGGCCGCAACCCGCCGTCGAGCGAAAGCTCGCCCAGCAGCATGTACTGCTCCAGGGCAACCGGCCTGATTACCTCGCTCCCCGCGAGAAGACCGATGGCTATGGGCAGGTCATAGGCCGCGCCTTCCTTCTTGATGTCGGCCGGCGCCATGTTGATCACCACGCTGCGCCGCGGCAACGTGTAGCACGATTGCCTGATAGCCGACAGCACGCGCTCGTGGCTCTCGCGCACGGCCGCATCCGGAAGTCCTACGATGCTGAACTGAATACCGGGATTCACGGCCACCTCGATGGTGACCACGATGGCGTCGATACCACTCACGGCGGCGCTGAAGGTCTTGATGAGCATGGCGGCGGGGGATTAAAGGTTGGAAAGAATGTAGTTGCGGGCTTCATCGATTTCGGGGCCGCGCCACAGCTGGCGTCCCGCCGAGTCGGTTACAATGAAATAGGGAACCGACGGCAGGCCGAGGCGGTCGAGAGCCAGGCCCGAGATTGAGCCGGCCACCCAGCCGGTAGTCCACTTGGCCGAGTCGCGCCGCAGCCC
>CAYVTB010000149.1:0-3995 GCA_964454365.1 uncultured Bacteroides sp.
GAGGATAGAGATATCGAATGTACCGCCACCAAGGTCGAACACTGCGATCTTCTGGTCCTTGTTGGTCTTGTCAAGACCGTAGGCAAGGGCGGCTGCGGTAGGTTCGTTCACGATACGCTTCACAGTAAGACCTGCGATTTCGCCGGCTTCCTTGGTAGCCTGGCGCTGCGAATCGTTGAAGTATGCAGGAACCGTGATGACTGCTTCGGTGACGGGCTGTCCCAGATAGTCTTCAGCGGTCTTTTTCATTTTCTGAAGAATCATGGCCGAAATTTCCTGAGGAGTATATTCACGGCCGTCGATGTCAATACGGGGAGTATTGTTGTCGCCGCGCACCACTTTATAAGGTACGCGTTCAATTTCCTTGGCTACCTGATCATAAGTTTCACCCATGAAACGCTTGATCGAATAGATTGTGCGCTTGGGGTTAGTGATAGCCTGACGCTTGGCGGGATCGCCCACCTTGCGCTCGCCGCCTTCTACAAAGGCGACTACCGAAGGCGTAGTGTTACGGCCTTCGCTATTGGGGATTACCTGAGGTTCGTTACCTTCAAGTACTGCTACGCACGAGTTAGTCGTGCCTAAGTCAATGCCAATTATCTTTCCCATGATGTTTTGAGTTTTATGTTATTTCTTATTTTTAGAATTATCTTTGATTTTCGATTTCAATCATATTTAAAACAAATCTTGTGCCAAAAAGGTTTTTGGCCGGAAAGAGTGGCATGATGGTGACAAGATGTCAGTCGTAGTCGAGGTGGGACGGATCGCCGGTGTCGAAACTCTTCGCCAGGGCTATCGCGTCGCGATTGCCTCCGTCGGCAGCGCGCCTAAGGAGCCGCATGGCAAGGTCGGGATTATCCGTCACAAGCTCGTTGCGCAGATACATTAATGAAAGGTAAAATATTTCATCTGTGTCCGTGAGGTCGTCAAATGATGCGTTCGGGTCGGCGCTGAGGCGCACGCATGCGAGGATGAGCATGGCCATGTGAAAATCGTTAAGATATTCTATGCACCCGACGTCAGGCATCTCCAACCACTTTTCAGGCAGTTGTTCTTTATTTTCGGCATAAAAAACGAGAGTCTTCCGGCCTTTACCCATGCGTGGAAATGGACTCCGGCGCTTGTCCATTGATTTATTGTAGATCACCGCTATGAACGGGGCCGAAGTCTCCGGTCCGACAGTTATGTCACATTTCAGCCCGTGCTTTATTAAAAAAGTCTGAATTTCGACCGCCCGGTTGATATCCTCCGGATCGACATATACTACGACGTCATATCTGAAAGGTTTCTTCTTGAAAAACAGCATTTGCTATATTTAATTAATTAATGTGTAATTAAAATTGAAACCGCCGCCGGCAAATGACTTGCCGGCGGCGGTCAAGATAATTTCAATTATCAATATCCGAAAATGTCCTCAGTGGAGAGCATCACAACGCGGCCGATCTTCGAGAGGGCCTCCATGTCGAGGTCCTCGGGATCGCCGAGAATACCGTAGTAGTAAGTGAGGCCCTTGACATGATTTTGCTGATAGTTGATGACGTCTTCGAGTGTAAGGCCGGGAAGAGCGTTGAAGATAGTTTCGCGTTCTTCATTCTCGAGGCCGAGGCGCTTGGCCTGCAGGTAGGCCCAGGCGATGTCATCCTTGATGATACGTTGCGAGCGGAGGCGAGCTTCGAGGCCCTGCTTGGCGAGGTCAAAGGCAGCCTGTGACCGGGGCATATCATTTATGATGAGCAGGAAGGCATCGATGGCGTCGATCATCTTGTCGTTCTGGGTGGCAATCGACGTGCGATAGGTGTAGGGACGGCCGAGCAACGGAGGCTCAAGCTGGTAGGCCGAGGCTGAGTAGGCGAGCGAACGGCTCTCGCGCATTTCCTGGAATACAATGCTGTTCATGCCACCGCCGAAATATTCATTGTACATTTCGACATAGGGTGCACGCGCCAGGTCAAAATCGCCGCCCTGATTGGCATACATCATCATGTAGATCTGATTGGCATCGTAGGGTGCCACGAAGATGACAGTTTCTGTCGGATTCAAGCTGGTGAAGGCATCTTCAGCGGGAACGGGCTTGAGAACTTCGGGGCTCGGATGGATTTTGTCAATCATTGCCACGATTTCACTTTCCGAGAGGTTACCGTAGTAAATCACCTCCTGCTCGTAGTCATAGAGGTCGCGGACGGCCTTGATGATTTCGGCAGGGTCGAGAGATGCCAATTCTTCAGCACTATAATTGAAAGTCGCAGGATTCTCGGGACCGTAAACGACATAATTGGTGAGACGCGAGAAGTTGACGCGCTGGTTCTGCTTGTTATTGGCACGCGACTGAGCGATCTGGTCGACCAGGCGGGAATAAGCTTCAGTGTCAACCTTGGCATTGGCGATGAAGTTCTCGAAGAGCTCGGCTGCACGGGGCAGATTCTCGCTCAGGCCGCTGATGAGCAGATAAGAGCGGTCGCCGCCTATCGAGAGATTCCACGAGCAGGCAAGATTATAGAATTCGCGCTTGAGATCGTCGGCTGTCATCTCGGGGGTGCCGAGGAGGTCAAAGTAGGAGTTAGCGAGCGTGAGACGCTTGTCGTCGTTTGCGCCGAGGTCGATGACATAGATCAGGGTCGATATGTCGTTGGTCTTGTTCTCGGTGTAGTATACAGGGAACCCGGCCTTGGTCTTCAGGATGGTGAGGTCCTTCTTGAAGTCGAGGAAAACGGGTTCGATGGGCTCAACCTCGGTGGCAGCGATTTCGCGGATGAAGTCGCTGGAGACGTCGCGGTTGGTAGCAATGGGGGTGAGTTCGGGCTTGGGAAGCTTTACGATGTTGTCGTCGGTGCCGATATACTTGTAGATGGCGGCATAGTTGGAGGGACCGAAGTATTTGTTTGCGACGCGTACTACATCCTCTTTGGTGATCGAGTCGATGCGGTTTAAGGAATTAACCTTGTCAGCCCAGTCTTCGCCATTGATAAATGCCTCCACAAAGTAATCGGCACGGTCAGAATTGTTTTCGAAACTTTGCTGAACATTTAGTTTCATATTGTTGATTACGGCGGGGATGAGGTCATCGGGGAAGTCTCCGTTGCGCAGCTGTTCCATCTGCTCGAGAAGCAGGGCACGCACCTCGTCAAGAGTCTGGCCGCCGTTGGGGAGGCCTATGAGAAGGAATGCGCCCTGGTCGGCCATGCCGTATGAGCCTGCGCCGGAGGCGAGGACGCGCTGCGAGTTGTTGAGGTTTACGTCCATGATACCGCAGTCACCGTTGTTGAGTACCTCGGAGATAACGCTGAGCACGAGCTGGTCGGGGTCTTTTGCAGCGGGAACGCGCCATGCCAGATAGATGCGCTCGGCATCGGGACCCTTTACCACTACGTCAATAGGCTCGGTGATGGGAGCTTCCTCGACGATTTCGAGAACGGGCAGCGAGGGATTGGGCTGGAGGTGACCGAAGTACTTCGTGATGATATCGACCATCTCGTCCGGATCAAAGTCGCCTGAAAGACAGATAGCCATGTTGTTGGGAACATACCACTGCTTGTGGTAGTTCTTTACGTTGGTAATCGAGGGATTCTTGAGATTTTCCTGGGTGCCCAGTACGGTCTGCGTACCGTAGGGATGATGGGGGAAGAGTGCCGAAAGCATGGCCTCGCTCATCTTGCGGGTGTCCTGAGTGAGCGACATGTTCTTTTCCTCATAGATTGTCTCAAGCTCGGTGTGGAAACCGCGGATTACGGGATGCTCGAAGCGGTCTGCCTGGATGCGAGCCCAGTTGTCAAGCTGGTTAGAGGGGATATCCTCAACATAGCAGGTCATGTCCTGACTGGTGTAGGCATTTGTGCCCGAAGCGCCGATGGCGCTCATCAGTTTGTCATACTCGTTGGGGATAGCCAAAAGTGAAGCAGCGTAGCTGATAGAGTCAATCTGATGGTAGAGCGCTTTACGGGTGTCTTCGTCAGTGGTCTTGCGGTACACTTCGAAGAGTTGCTCGATCTCGTCGAGCA
>CAYVTB010000150.1:0-3910 GCA_964454365.1 uncultured Bacteroides sp.
AAGCAACAGCAGAAAGAAGTACAATTTGAATTAGTTTTTTCATAGGATTAGATTTTTAAGGTTTTTACGGATTGAGGCAATCGTGAGACTGCCTCTTTTCGTGTATATATGGGAAATAAAAAAAGCCAAGTTTCACAACTCAGCTTTTCCATTAAACCTTTATCTTAATCTAATACTATAAAAAACACACATGCAAAGTTAAACAGATTTGCGCTGAAAAAAAAGCAAAGCGCCCTTTGGTTAAGTAATATTAACATTAAAGTGTACCTTTTTAACAACTCGCGGATTTATTGATTGGTCATCAAACCGGGGGGATTCGTCAAAAAAAGGCTACAGTTCGTCAAAAAAGCTTGTTATACCATGTAAATGTGGAAGTTTATTGCTAACTTTGTAAGCAACAAACCATCTTTACCACCATGAAATTATCCCGTCTCATAATGATTTCTGCCCTCGGAGCCGCAGCATCCGTTCAGGTCCCGGCGCAGACATCTGTAAACTGGTCGACCGGCGGCAACACCACCGGCAGCGACGGCAAGCCGGCCTATGTGCAGCGTTTTACCGTCACCGGCGACCTCGATTTTGACCGCCTGGCGTTCAACCAGTTTGCCCGCCGCATGAAAACAGTGAACCCCGCCGACACTCTCATCGAGATTGTTCCGGGCTACTATTGCATCGCCTCGCCGAGATTCAGGGCCGGCGCTGACAGCGTGACGGTCGAGATAGAGACCTATGGTTATCTGCGTAGCATCTGCTACACTCCCGACGGAGTCCATGTGGTGAAGAACGGCGTGCCTGTACCGGTGTCGTTCACCCGCTCGGATATCACGGCCACTCCCTCGATGTGGGTAGCTCCCTGGGGCGAGGATGTGATGCCCTATGGCGACGTTATTTATGATCGCAACGCTGAACTTGCCGCCGATGGCGCGGCCGTCTGCAGCTTCTATGATGTCATTCCTTCCTACAAGAGCGTGCGCATGACGCGGGAAATGCCCTTTGAGGTCAAGGAAATCATATTCAAGCCTGTTGAAGGAGGCCGCAAGGGTTACTGGCAGGCTGTCGTAAACAACGGCACGGTGACGGTCGAGTGTGCCGAGGCCGATATTCCTCTCGCACAGCGCCGCCTCGAGGCCGCCGGTGTTGTTAAAGGCGCTGTAGTACCTGGCGCTGTTATCGAGGACTGGCCCGACTTCCCTTATCGCGGACTGATGATCGATATCTCGCGCAATTATCAGACTCCTGCAGAGCTTGAGCGCGTGTTGCGCCTCATGGGCCGTTACGGACTGAACGTGCTGCATTTCCACTTTGCCGACGACGAGGCATGGCGCCTCGAGATTCCCGGCATGCCCGAGCTCACCGAGGTCGGAGGCCGTCGCGGATACACTCTTGATGAAGCCGATTTCATGGCCCAGATCTTTGCCGGCAACGGCGACCCCAATACCCCGCATGGCACGGCCAACGGCTTCTATACCCGCGATGAATTCATCAGACTCCTGCAGATTGCCGACAGCCTCGGCATAGCCGTTCTTCCCGAAGTTGAATCTCCCGGACATGCCCGCGCCGCCATCAAGGCCATGGAACACCGCCTGAGAAAGACCGGCGATGACACCTACCGTCTCATCGACCCTGCAGATACCTCGGTCTATACCTCGGCCCAGTCGTTCCACGACAATGTGATGAATCCGGCAATTCCCGGCCCGGTGCGTTTCATGACCCATGTCGCCCGCGAACTCCAGAAGATGTATAACGAGGCAGGAGTAGCGATGCCCGGCTTGCACATCGGCGGCGATGAAGTCGCCAAGGGTGCCTGGAAAGGAAGCCCGATTGCTCAAGCATATATGAACGAGCGCGGAATCACCGACGAGCGCCAGCTCCACTGGATTTTTGTCAACGAGCTCCTTGCCGAGCTCAACGCCCTGGGTATTCCCGTTTCGGGTTGGCAAGAAATCGCTGTCGGTCACGATGACGAATATAACAATGCCGTGCGTCCCCATGTCTTCAGTGTTGACTGCTGGAGCACTCTTGGCGAGCAGAATTCAGTCACAGCCCAGAGCGCACGCGCCGGCTATCCTACCGTCTTGAGCAATGTGGAGCATTTCTATCTCGACATGTGCTACTCTCCCCATCCCTATGAACGCGGTCTGTCGTGGGGCGGATATGTGGATGAGTTCGACGCTCTCCACGGCTATCCCCGCGAGCTTTGTGCCGTCGAGCCCGAGGCATTTGAGAATGTTATCGGCGTCTCGGGTCAGCTTTTCGCCGAGACCATCCGCTCGGCCGAGGGCTTCGAGGATCTGCTGCTGCCCAAGATGACGGGCCTTGCCGAGCGCGCCTGGAACTGCGACTCGACATATACCGATCCCGGCTTCAACGCCGTGCTTTACAGTCGCGAACTCCCCCTGTGGCAGGCCGGCGGTTACAGCTACCATGTGCGCCAGCCGGGTATCAAGGTCGTTGACGGCAAGGTTGCGATGAACCATGCATTCCCGCCCTCGGCTGCATGCGAGATACGCTACACGGTCGACGGCAGCCTGCCCGTCGAGACATCGCCCCTCTACACGGGCCCGATCGACATTCCCGCCTCGGGCGAGGTTCGCGCGGTAGCCTTTGTGGGTGGCAAGCCATCGGTGGCTACAATTCTTTATACAGCTGAAAAGTAATTACACATCAAATATATAGATATGAAAAGAATCATCTCTCTTGTGATGTTGATCATGGCTCTGGCCGTTCCCGGCCTCAAGGCAGCCGATCACATCTCCTTCATGGGTATTCCCGTGAACGGCCGCATCTCGACGTTCTGCAACAAACTTGTCTCGCAGAAAGGACTGAAAATTGTTAACTCCGACGATTCACGCGGTGTTTACACCCTGTCGGGTCGCTTTGCGGGCTACAACAATTGCGAGTTCTATGTCTTTGATAACGATGACACCAAGCAGGTCTATCGCGTGGACGTCTATCTGCCCGAGTGCACTACCTGGAATTCCATCAAGAACCAGTATAACAAGATCGTGCGTGATTACCGCTCCAACTCGGCCTACCGTTTTGACGAGGCAGAAACAGTCTTCGAATCACCCTACCGTGAAGGCGACGGCGATGAAGTCGCTGCAGTCAAGGCCGACAAGATCAACTATCATACCGACTTCTTCACCGACGGCGGTCTGCTGGTTATCCGCATCACTCACTTCATGCAAGTGCGTCTCACATTCTATGATTCAGAGAATTATCCCAGCGACAACGACGGCGGTAGCACAGGCGGCAGCAGCGGTGGCGTCGGTGGTGTAGGCGGTAACAGTGGCGGTACAGGCGGCGTAGGTGCCGGTACATCGGCTGGAGCTCTGCAGTTTATGGGTATTCCCATGGTTGGTAACATCAACTCCTTTGCCCAGCAGCTTGTAAATCAGAAAGGTTGCCGCATCGTTTCCAACAACACCGAGAGCAACAGCATCTCGATGCGCGGTACCTTTACCGGTAAAGACTGCGAGATTTATGTCTTCGGTACGGACAATACGAAGCGCGTGTGGAAGGTAACTGTCTATCTTCCCGAGCTGCGCACCTGGCAGGCAATCAAGCGCGAATACCTCAACTATAAGTCGCAGTTTGACAACAAGTACACCTTGACGAGTTCCTATGACTTCTTTGCCGATCCGTATGATGAAGGCGACGGCCGTGAAGTCGAGGCAATCAAGGAAGACAAGTGCCACTATTCGGCCTTCTATGACGCCCCCGGCGGCAACATCATGGTTAAGGTATCGAAGTACATGCAGGTCCAGATCAGCTATGAGGACAACGCCGGCTTTAACGTCCGCGAACGCGAGAACGGTAACAGCTCAAGCGGTGGCGGCGGTAACTTCAACGACATCTAATCAGAATCGTTACTGATATCAGAGCCCGGTCTTCCACAAGGCCGGGCTCT
>CAYVTB010000151.1:0-3842 GCA_964454365.1 uncultured Bacteroides sp.
GATTGTGATAGTGCGCTTCACCAGGCTGCGTGAAACCGGCGATTACCGGAAATACCCTCCCCATTCCTTTAGATTAAGAATAGAGCCGAATTAACTATAAGAGGCGGGTGATGTCGGAGGCTGTGGGCCGGGAGGGGAGTTTTATGGAGGGGCGGACGGAGGGGCGGGCGAGCCAGGTGAGCTGTTTTTTGGCATAGACGCGGGTGTTGCGGGCGATGCGGGCAAGCGCTGTGGGCAAGTCGGTTTTACCGTCAAAGTACTCAAAAAGTTCCTTGTACCCCACGGTGTTAAGTGCGTTGAGGTTGCGCAAGGGGTAGAGTCGACGAGCTTCTTCAATCAGGCCTTTGTCGACCATAGCCTCGACGCGGCGCCCGATGCGATCGAAAAGTTCGGTGCGAGGCATGTCGATCGCAGTTTTGATGATGCGGAATGGTCGCGAAGCTTTCTTGCCGCGGCGCAGCGAGCTATAGGGCTGGCCTGCCTGCAAGGAGATCTCGAGTGCATGGGCAACGCGGCGGGGATTGGCTCGGTCGACCTCGGCCGCATATGCCGGGTCAACTATTTCAAGAAGGGCCAGGGCGGCATCGAGTCCCTGGTTGTCAATCAGATTCCTGACGTGCTCGCGAATGCCCGGGGTAATGTCGGGCAGAAGGTCGATGCCGTCGGTCACGGCGTCTATATACATCATGGAGCCGCCACACAGGACGGCATAGTCGCTCTTCTCCCACAAGCGCGGCAGCAAGGCGAGCACGTCGCTCTCGAAGGCGGCGGCGCTATAAGAGGCGGTCACAGGCAGGATGCCGACCATGTGGTGAGGAACGCGCGCGAGGTCGTCGGCCGTAGGCGCGGCTGTGCCGATCGGCATGTCGCGGTAGATCTGCCGGGAGTCGGCAGAAATGATCTCGCAGCCAAGCGATAGGGCAACATCAATCGCGAGCGCCGACTTGCCGGAGGCAGTGGCGCCCGTGATTACTATAAGGGTCTTGTTTTCAAGAGAGGCGGCGCTCATCGACGGCGTCACCGCGGGAGGTTGATCATTTGAACTCGCCGCTGCCTACGATGCGGCATATCTCGACAATAACTTCCATGGCTTTCTCCATCGAGGGGATGGGGACAAATTCGTATCGACCGTGGAAGTTGAGACCGCCGGCAAAGATGTTGGGACAGGGCAGGCCCTTGAACGAGAGCTGGGCACCGTCTGTACCGCCGCGGATGGGTTGTACCTTGGGGGTTACGCCTACATTCTCCATGGCCTTGCGGGCGATGTCAATGATGTACATCACGGGCTCGATCTTCTCGCGCATGTTGTAGTATTGGTCGCGGACCTCGAGCTCGCAGCAGCCGGGGAACTCGTTGTTGATCTTGCGGGCAAGATGTTCAAATTCCTTCTTGCGGCGCTCGAAACGGTCGCGGTCGTGGTCGCGGATGATATAGACAAGGGTTGTCTTTTCAACGGTGCCTTCCATGCCGACGAGGTGATAGAAGCCTTCGTAGCCCTCGGTGTGCTCGGGAGTTTCCCAGCGGGGAAGCATGATGATAAACTGGTTGGCGATGCGCATCGAGTTGACCATCTTGTGCTTGGCATAGCCGGGATGCACATTGCGGCCCTTGAAGGTGACGGTCGCTGTGGCGGCGTTGAAGTTCTCAAACTCAAGCTCGCCAATCTCGCCGCCGTCCATCGTGTAGCCGAAGTCGGCACCGAAAGCCGGGACGTCAAACTTGTGGGCGCCACGGCCGATTTCCTCGTCGGGATTGAAAGCCACGCGCACGGGGCCGTGCTTGATCTCGGGATGCTTGAGCAGGTATTCCATGGCCGTTATAATCTCGGCCACGCCGGCCTTGTCGTCGGCGCCGAGCAGCGTGTTGCCGTCGGTCACGATGAGGTCCTGGCCCTTGTAGTGGAGCAATTCGGGGAAATCACCGGGCGAGAGCACCGTGTCGGTAGCTTCGTTGAGCACGATGTCGCCGCCGTCATAGTTCTCGACAATGCGCGGAGAGACGTGGCGTCCCGACATGTCGGGCGATGTGTCAAGGTGAGCGATGAAGCCCACGGTGGGCACTTCGCGGCCCTCGATGTTGCCGGGCAACGTTGCCATCAGATAGCCGTTGTCGTCGAGAGTAACGTCCTTGAGGCCGATATTCTCCAGCTCGTCCTTGAGGTGACGGGCAAATATCATCTGCCCTGGGGTTGAAGGGGTCAGATCGGTGAGTTGGTCGTCGCTCTGAGTGTCAAACTTGACATACTCGAGAAAGCGGTCAATAAGTTTCATATCCTGTCAATTATCAAATTATTAATCAGAGGGGAGCATCACTCGATAATCGTGCGCCAGGGGAAGGCCTGGCGTATCTCCTTGTCGCCGTTGAGTGCCTTGTAGATGACACAGACGCCGTCGATGTTGAGGCTCTTGAGCATCTCTACCATTGGGTTGCAAAGCTCGCCGAGCGAGGCATACTGAGCCTTGAAAGCGTCCATATAGATGCGTGTCAGCAGGCCCTGGCCCGAATCCTTGAAACGGCGGTCGGTGGCAAAGGTCACGGTATAGGTGAGGAAGCTCTTTTCAACAGCCAGTTCAATCGACTCGGCATCGGTCACGGCAAGCGCATTGGGCAGCGCGGGCTGCAGCAGGCGGCACACCTGCTCCTTGACGCGGGGGGCATTGAGCTGCGAGCCCTTGGCCTTGTGAAGATGACGCAGGGTCTCGCCCGTGAAGCTGAAGGTGCGCTCGTTGCCGTAAAGGTCGCTCACCGACAGTTTCAACGCGCCGCCCGTTGCCGTCACGGCCTTAGTAACCTCATTGACGAGCGCTGCGGGCGCCGTCTTGATCTGCTGTGCCATGAAATAATCCATCATCTCGTCGCCTACCAGGTCAATTCTTATCATGGAATCAAGCACGGCAACCGACACTGTCACATCAGTATCGTTGGCCTGCGTCTTGAGATTGCTCACCGGGGCTTCAACGCCCTTATAAACGCTGTCGACAGCCTCGGCGGCCGCGTCGAGCTTCTTGATCTTGTCGGCCTGCGATTCGCCGCACGACACGGCACCGCTCATCACGGCACAAACCGCTGCGATCGACAGAACCTTGCTGAAAAAAGTCTTCATAGTATAAAAAATCGAAACGTTAATATCATTTATTTACGGCTCACTGGAATCTTGGCCACGCGGCGCTCGTGGCGGCCGCCGTCAAAGGGCGTCGCCAGAAACACGTCGACCATCTCAAGTGCATTCTCGACCGAGATAAAGCGCGCCGGCAACACCAGCACATTAGCATCGTTGTGCGCACGGGCCAAGCGTGCCAACTCGGGTTCCCAGCACAGCGCGGCGCGGATGCCCTGATGCTTGTTAAGCGTGATGCCGATGCCATTGCCCGTACCACACATGGCAATGCCGCGGCTACAGTCGCCATTTTCAACAGCCTCGGCACACGGGTGCGCATAGTCGGGATAATCACACGATTCCGTGCTGTCCGTGCCAAAATCGCGGTACTCATAGCCAAGTTCAGTCAGATGGCGCTTGATCGCCTCCTTAAGTTCATATCCGGCGTGGTCGCTGCACAGCGCCAGCACCTCTTTGTCTTCACTTTTCATATCTTCAAAATTACCATTCTCAAAATCCCGGGTCGCCAAAAAAAGCCGCCCAGAGGACTCAAAACAGAATTATTCGCAAAAATACTAAAAAAATCAACAAAACCACTTGCATCTGAAAAAAAATTAGTAACTTTGTCGACGCAAAACGAGGAATACAGGCACGAGAGCCTGAGAAACGCCCTCGATTGCACACATAACAACAATGCCCAGGTGGCGGAATGGTAGACGCGCTCGTTTCAGGTGCGAGTGCTGCG
>CAYVTB010000152.1:0-3804 GCA_964454365.1 uncultured Bacteroides sp.
GTTAAATGCGAAGATTTAAACGGGCTTTTTCAGTCAAGAGAAGAGCGGTCCTCGGCGGGATTGCGATAGTAAACTTTACCGTCGATATCTTCCTGCGTTGCAATGAGGGTGGGCTTGGGAAGCTTCTCGTAGTAGCGGGAGATCTCGATCTGCTCACGGTTCTCGCTCACTTCCTCGAGGTTGTCGTTGAGCGATGCAAACTCCTGTAATTTCTTTTCAAGGTCGTGGCGCATTTCGCCGGCGATCTGGTTGGCTCTCTTGGCGATGATGCTCACCGTTTCATAGATGTTGCCGGTCTCCTCGGCCATGTCGACAAGGTCGCGGGTAACGGTGTTAAGCGGTGCATTAGATTTCTTGTAATCCATTGGTAATATTTAGTCGTGAACGTATTTTCTTGCAATCTTGTAGATATTCTCGGCTTCCTGGCGGCTCGGGCTGTCGGGGTAGTTGTTGATGAACGAGTAATATTCATCGATAACTTCGCGGAAACGGTCGGCCTTGCGCTCGTCGATACTCTGGTCGGCTTCCTGGAAGCGGGCCTTGAGAATGAGCAACTCAAGCTCTTCCTTGTACTTGGAATAGGGGTAGTCTCTGACAGCGTTCTGGGCTACGATTATGCAGCTTTCATAGTTGTTGCCCATGTAGTTGCCGAGGTTGTAGTAGAGCTGGGCGTTCTGCAGCTGCTTGAGGGTGAGCTTGTCCTGAAGTTCAAAGATGGCTGCCTGGGCCATGGGGACCTTGTCGCTGCGGGGGAAGAAGTCCAGGAATGCCTGCAACTCCTCGATGCCCTGGATGGTGGTGGACTGGTCGAGCTGGGGATCGGGCGAATCGAGATAGTAGCCGTAACCGCTGTAGAATCGCGCCGGCTCGACATACTTGCCGCGCGGGTAGCGCGAGTAATACATCTTGAAGTAAGCGCCCGAGGAAATGTAATCTTTGTTCTCGTAGTTGCTCAATGCCAGCAGATACAGGGCTTCCTCGGCCTTGTCTGATCCTTTGAAGACGGTCGAGCAGTCCTTGAACAAGGTTGCGGCCTGCACATAGCGCTTCTGAGCGAATGCCTCCTTGGCAAACTCAAATTTGTAATTATAATCGTTGCTCTTGAGCACCCGCTGGTACTCGCCACACGATGTCAGCGCCAGCATGGCAACCAAATATATTATGTATCTGCGCATAAAACTCATTCAAGCATATTTGAACACGCAAAGTTACAAAATAATATCATACCGACAACACTCTTTACAAAAATTAATCTTCCCGCGAGGGGGCTGTTTTAGCTTTTGTCTTTTCAGGTCATGTCAGTGATGTTCATGGAACATGGTGGGGGGATTGAGCAGCGCGGTGTAATATATCTGAAAATCAGTATACCGAAAAATTTTTCGGTACATGAATAATTTTTCGGTACTTGTTTCCGGCGCAATACATGCTTAATTTTGCGGCAGATAATTAACCAAATAATACAACATATGAGAGACAAGATTCAGGAATATGAGGCTGTGGCCAAGGCTGCCGAGCTTTTCGTTAAGAGTGTTGCCGAGGGCAACAGTGAACATGCCAAGAAGTTATTTACCGAGGACGCCGTGCTTTTCGGCATCCTCAACGGGGAGCTGGAACACGGTTCTATAAGCCGGTTCTATACAAATGTCGACACTGTCGGTGCCGGCTCTAATTTCAAAGCCCGCATCGATGTACTGGCCGTTGAAGAAACGGTGGCTGTCGTCCGCGTGCTCGAAGAAGGGTGGGGCGGCAGCATCGATTTCACAGATTTTCTGCTCCTGCTCAAGTTAAACGGCCAATGGAAGTGTGTTGCTAAAGCTTATAATCAGAATTCCGACACAATAAAGAAGTGAGCTTCCGGGTCGAGACCCGAAGCTCACTCAGGTGAATCGGTATTTAATATCTTCAGTCAAGCGTCTGCACGCCGCCGCCGTTGACCATCAGAGTCTGTCCGCTGACCCATGCCGAAATCGGAGAGGCGAAGTAGAGCACTGCACCGGCGATGTCAGAGACTTCGCCCAGACGGTGGATTGGGGTGTGGGCAAGCATCTTGGCTTCAATTTCAGGAGTGAGCACTGTAGATAACGCGTGGGTTCGGGTTGCGCCAGGGCCCACGTTGTTTATGCGTATTCCCATAGGTCCGTAATCGAAGGCAAGATTGGAGGCCATGTGGTTAAGAGCCGCCTTGGTTGAGCCGTAGATAGCCATCGACGGACTGTTGTTGATGCTGCTCATCGAGGTGATATTGATGATGCTTCCGTAGCCCGACTTCTGCATGTGAGGGGCCGCAAGTTTACACAACTGCCAGGGCGCAAATACATTTATAGCGTAAATTCGCTCAACATATTCCCGGTCAATCTTAAATGGGTTTTCACGTCCACCGCCGCCGACACCGGCGTTGTTGACCAGAATGTTGACCGTTCCAAAGGTCTCGACGGTAAAGTCGATGAGATGGTCAAGTTCGTCACTGTTAAGTACATTGCAGGCAACGGCAGCACTCTTGCCGCCGGCTGCCTTGATTTCCTCTGCTACTTTTGTAGCTTTTTCAAGTGATATATCGCTCACGACCACCGATGCACCGGCTGCCGCAAGAATTTCACAGGATGCCTTTCCGATTCCGTCGCCGCCGCCGGTCACTACTGCTACCTTTCCGCTGAGGTCAAAAAGATTATCGTTATTCATATCATACAATTTTTTCTTTACTTAAAACATTCAGAGTGGCGTTATTGTTTCGACTGCTTGAACAACCAGTCGCAGACGTTCACCCTTGGCGAGCAACGCCGCTGCGAGAGAGTCCTGCTCAGCCTCGGGAAAACGTAGCCACTATGCTCGGTATAATTATTGAAAGAGGTGTGCCCGGGCTTGCAGGTGTCAATTATAACGACTATTTTTGCAGATGATTATTTAAAGTATAGGCCTTATTAGAATAGAAGACAACCTTGCCTAACTGATAATTTAGATTTATGAGAGAGTCAGATTTATTTATATTGCGGTTGGAAGATTATAATATCAAAAATATACATGGCGAAGATCTGACTCCGACACAGATTTACGATTTTTGGTCATTTCTGAATTTCTTGAAACCGTCAAGAGATAAAACTCTGATTGCTCGTGGAGAATCGGATGAAAACCTCCGCAGGCACTTCGTGCAGACACCACGCAACTTACCTTGTTATTAGACACTATCTTTAACATTGGTGAGAAGGGGCGATTATGTCTTCGCAACGAAGATTGGTTAGATCCCGATGATATCAGCACAGGCAATTTCAGGGAAATATGCCGGCTCGTGAAGATGACATTAGAATCTGCTTCCAAGGGCTCTCCCGGCCGACGCGAAAGGATGAATAATTTCATTTCTCATAACAGCGACTTCGCCAATGCTTTTATTTCTCGCGGCGACAGCCTGTTAAACAAGTATGAAAGGCTCTCGTCGGAGGATAAGAAAGCGGTTAACATGTATTACCTCGCTCTTGTCCACACCATCAATCCCTATGCCTACAAAAAGCAAAGCAACTTTGTGTCGGCAAGTAAGAATATTGAAGTAGCGGAGCAGTTTGAGAGCTCGCTTATGATCCTTGCATGGATGCCCAAGCGGTCGTTTCAACCGTTTGTTGCATCCGGACGCACCACGGAATTTGTAACTGTCTGCAAGTCGGTCGGGCTACCCTATGCCGGTACTCCTGTTTATCCCGAGCAGGCCGAAATCACAGTAAGGTACGGCCTTCTGCCTCACTTTATCATCGGAGTCAAAATAAATAAGGACTTTTACATCAACCCGGCACTCTTTGAGACCATGGAACTGTTTTC
>CAYVTB010000153.1:0-3694 GCA_964454365.1 uncultured Bacteroides sp.
ATAAACGCTTTCTTGGAAGCCGACACTGCCGAGGGCTTGGTGTAGTAGAAACCGATCAGCAGATAGGACGATGCACCCACAAGCTCCCAGAAAATATACATCTGGAAGATGTTGGTGGCCACAACGAGGCCGAGCATCGAGAAGCTGAACAGCGACAGGAAAGCGTAGAAACGCTGGAAACCTTTCTCATAGACACCGTGGTGGTCGCGCATGTAGCCTAGGCTGTAGGGGTGGACCATGAACGAGATGGTGGTGATCACCACAAGCATCATCGCCGAAATCGGGTCAAGGAAGAATCCCAGGGAAATGACCAGCTTGTCGGTGAAGGCAAGCCAGGTGGTGTTGAATACTACATATTGCAGGCGCTCGCCGGCTTCCGAGATGAAAGCAGCGTCACCGCTGAAGAAGTAATGAAAGGCCGTGTAATAGGCCAGCACCAGGACGGTACCCATGCCGAGGGTTCCGAGAGTGCCGGCGACAGGATGGCTCATCTTCTTGCCGCAGAGGCCCAGGAAGATGAACATGAAAAGCGGTATGGCCAGGATTAATATAGGTATCGTAGGGCTCATAGCGATCAGAATTTCATTTGGTTAAGATCCCTCACGTCAATGTTCTTGACCGAACGGAATACATTGATGATGATGGCGATGGCGAGAGCCGTCTCGGCAGCCGCGATAGCGATTGCAAAGAGGGTGAACATCATGCCTTCCATCTGCTCCGGGAAAAGGAATCGGTTGAAGATAACGAAGTTCATATCGACCGCGTTGAGCATCAGCTCCAGCGAGATGAGCATTGCGATCATGTTGCGGCGTGTCAGGAAGCCGTAGAGACCGGCGCAGAACATTATAAGCGACGGTATCAGGTAATATATTGCAGATAATTCCATGGCTTGTCAACGTTTGCGGGCGACAACAATGCCACCGATTATACATGCGAGCAACAGGACACTAATTGCCTCGAAGGGGAGAAGGTACTGCCCGTGGCCGGTGCCCATGAGGGCAACACCGATCGACTGCATGTCGGGAACATCGGCAGCAGGCTTGGCAGCGAAGAGGTTGCAGCGGGCCAGCAGCGTGTAGCCGGTGATGCAGAGCATGGCGAGCGAGGCGATGATGCCAAGGACGCGACGCTTGGAGGCAAGTTTCTCAGAGTTGTGTCCCGGATGAGACGTGAGCAGAATCGCGAAGACAAAGAGCACGACAATACCGCCTGCGTAAACCGCTACCTGCACGGCGCCGAGGAACTGGTAGTCCAGCATGAAATAGACCACGGCGGCGGCAAAGAGGGTAAACAGCAGGTAGGTGGCGGCGCGCAGGATCTTGCGGGTAGTCACGGCCAGTACCGAGAAGATGATCATCGCCAGGGCGACAATCACATACAAAATGATACTTCCTACTGATGATTCCATATTGGTTTATTAATTTTATTTTATTCCTGAGTGGCACCCTTGGCGGCCTCGCGCTGGGCCTTGAGGGCGGCGGCACGCTCCAGGGCGGCCTTGATTTTAGCTTCTTTCTCGGGGTCGCCCTTGGCGGCGGCGAGAGCCTTGGCGGCGGCAGCATCGGCGGCCGGGGCTGCGGGAGCTGCGGCCTGAGCGGGTGCGGCACCGGTAGCGGCGGCTTCGCGCTCGGCTTTAAGAGCGGCAGCCTTGGCCTTAGCGGCGGCTATCTTGGCTTCCTTCTCGGCAGCCAGGCGTGCCTTTTCTTCCTCGGTCAGCTCGGGCTCGGGCTTTTCGGGAAGATAGTTGAGCTGCTTCACGAGCTTGCTGCGGGTGAAAACAGCCTGTTCAAACTGATTGGTGAAACGCAGAGCCGAGGTAGGACAGGTGGTCACGCACAGTTGGCAGAAGGTGCAGGAGCCCAGGTCGTAGATATAACGGTCGAGCTTTTTCTTCTTTGTGCCGGCCGGGGTGTCGACCATCTTTGTTTCGACTGTGATTGTACCGTTGGGACAGTTGCGCTCGCAGGTGCCACACGCGATACACTTGTGATTACCCTCGCTATCGTAGATGAGTTCCAGAATGGCGCGGAAGCGGTCGGGCCACGCGTGGATTTCACGGTTCTCGGGATAACGCTCGGTAATCTTTGGGGTGACAAATTCCTTACCGGTCACCGACATGCCTTTAAGAAGGGAGGCGATGCCGTAACCCAAAGTTGAAAAATAATCTTTTACACTACCCATTGATTAATTCTTGATATTATCGTGAGGTTGTTAAAAACATATTTAAACAGGCCGTCGTCAATCCCGCACCTGGCCGCCGACAATGTCGAGAAGCTCGGTGGTGATTGACTGCTGGCGCAGCTTGTTGTATTCGAGTCGCAGTTGGTCAAGAAGTTTCTTGGCATTGTCGTTGGCGGCCTGCATCGCCATGACGCGGGCTGCCTGCTCTGATGCACGGTTTTCAACGAAAACTTCCTGTGTGAGGGCAAGAAGATACATCGGGAGGACGCTGCCGAATATATGCCGGGCATCGGGCTCGAAGATATAGGGTCTTGCAACTTGGGCGCCGTCCTCGGCCGAGTCGGCCTTGAATGCATCGGCCGACAGGGGCAATAGCCTGTCGATGACCGGGCGCTGACGGCCGGCGCTGTAATAATTCATGTAAACGATGTCCACCGCGTCGGTCTCGCCGCTGAGGAAGGCGTCGCGAAGTTCATATTCAAATGACTTCACCGCGCTACCGTCGCTCTTGGAATCGACTGTCTCGGTCGCCTTAACGGTCACCGAGTCACCAAGGCGGGAAACGGCCTTGAGCATCTTGCGGCCCACGGGAACAACGGTGATCTTCAGTGACTGACCGTGGAGCGAGCGCAGGCGCTCGATCTCCTGCTCGAGGAATTTCACGAGGTTGACGTTATAGGCACCGCAGAGGCCGTCGTCGCTACCGAGAATGGCAATGGTGATTTTCTCGACGGGACGCGCCTCGGCAAGGGGCGACGAGAAGGGAGCGTCGGCCCCGAGAAGGTTGGCGATGATTCCCTCGATGGTGTCACGATAGGGTTTGAGGCGCTTGAGTGCTCCCTCAGCCTTGTGCATCTTGGCCGAGGATATCATCTTCATGGCGCCGGTAATCTTCTCGGATGAAGCTACCGACCCGATGCGTCCTTTGAGTTCTCTTAATGTTGCCATGCCCGGTTGGTGGAATGTTGTATTTTAGGGGTTCTTAAAACTGCCCGGCTACCTGATTGGCCGCTTCGGTCAGTTTGGCTGTGATATCGTCTGTGAGCTTGCCTTGGGCGATCTGCTCGAGCTCATTCTTGTACTTGGCCTGAAGAAGCTGGAGAAGCTGTTTTTCAAACTCGGCTACCTTGTCGACCGGAACATTCTCGAGAAGGCCGTTCACACCGCAATATATCTCGGCCACCTGCTCTGCGACGGGCACGGGCTTGTACTGGGGCTGAATCAGCAGGCGCTCGTTCTTGCGGCCCTTGTCGATTACACGCGCGGTCACGGCGTCGATGTCGCCGCCAAACTTGGTGAACGACTCGAGTTCGCGGAACTGGGCCTGGTCAATCTTGAGAGTGCCGGCGACCTTCTTCATCGACTTGATCTGGGCGTTACCGCCTACACGCGACACGGAGATACCCACGTTGATGGCAGGACGGATACCGCGGTTGAACAGAGCCGTCTCAAGGAAGATCTGACCGTCGGTAATCGAGATAACGTTGGTAGGGATGTAGGCCGACACGTCACC
>CAYVTB010000154.1:0-3679 GCA_964454365.1 uncultured Bacteroides sp.
ATTAAGGTTTTTGTTAATACTTGCAGTAACCGTTGTTTTATAGATTACGCGATTTTCAATTTCACGGCGTAAAGTTAAGCAAGATTTGCCAATTAAAGTCGATTCTTTAACATAAAAAACGTACACGGGTTGTTAAAGATTCTTAATCTCTATATCACACCCCCGCCACGGCATGCTCCGGCGGGGGTGTGATGTTCAGATAGTCAACAGAGCCTTAGCCGTGCGTTGGGCGGTAAAGGAGGTGAAGGTCTCGAGCAGATCGGTGAGCGTCAGCGACGCGTTGCGCACGCGCGCCTCGTAGAGTGCAGCCCCCGTGTCACCGGCGATGTTTCGCCCCAGCAGGGCGTCGCCTACGCCGGTGATGTCCTCGAAGAGTTTCATCTGGAGCGACAGCAGGCGATAGGCGCCGCCGTCGTTGCTGCCGGCCGTCACCTGCTGCGGCATGTCGCGGCCACGGCCACTCACGGGGATGACGGCATCGGGATGGGCCCAGCGACGGGCTACATCTTCAAGGGACAGGCCGCTCGGCAACTGGTCGAGGGGAAAGATCAGCGCGCCCTTGGCCGAGTGGGCGAGCATGGTGTCGAGAAGTACCACCAGGCGGTTGACGGTGCGCTGCTGGTCGATGACATCTTCCACGAAGGAGTGAACCTCGCCGTCGGTCAGCGGATAGAACTTGACGGCAAAGGGATGGGAGCCATGGCGATAGGGTGACTGGGAACTGCCCAGGACGGTTCCGTCGGGCGCCAGCCAGGTACAGCGCCAGCGCATGTCCATGAAATGCCGGCCGCAGGCGTCGTTGCTCGGCGTGGCGGCCAGCTGCCACACCTCTATTACACGCATGCGCCCGACGCGCGCGCGATAGAAATCGGTCGAGGGCACATACCCCGAGGCCGGCAGGGGCTGATAGCTCTCGGCCATGGCTGCCGACGTGTAAAGCCGGCGCAGTCTCTCGCAGCGGTCGCGGCGTCCTCGCCCGAAGCGGTTGAGGATCTCCCCAAGGGTCATGTCGTGGAGCATGCCTATGAAGTCGATATCCAGTCCGCGCGGGTCGCGGAAATCGTTGACGAAGAAAGCCTCGGGGCTCACGTTGTCGATCCACACCCCGCGGCCGGCGGGGCGATGCTCGGCCGTTATGCGCTGGATGGCGCAGCCCGAGATGACAAATTCCTCGAGCATGCGCGCGTCGAGTTCGGGCAGGGCATTGCGCGCCTCGAGCGAGCCCGGCGAGGTGTCATACAGATCACCGTCGGCCGCCATGCTGCGGTAGCGCCCCACGACCGTCTTTACGAGTTGACGTATAAGGTTATTGGTCATCGGACGCCGTCCTTTGCGGGCGAGAACCTCGCGCTCGCTCAGGGGATAGCCGTCGGTCTCCAGGGCCGAGTCGCTCCACTGGTCGCCGTAGGTGTAACGTTTCTGGCGGTCGCGGCGACGACGCAGACCGTCGGCCGCAAGCCACGCCTCGCGGGCCTGCAGCAGCAGTGTTTCATTCTTGTTCATAACCTGGAATTGAAGCCGGAATAGTGCTCAGCAGCGTTTCGTCGAGAATATATTGCTCCTCGCCGGGATCGTAGACGCCGGTGACGGTGAAGGCATCGCTCTCTTCGAGCGGGGCGAGTAGCAACGAGCCGTCCCGGGCAAGCATGGCCATGGGCGAGTAGTTGTCGGGGGCACCGAATGGCGCATCGAGTTCGCGCAGCCGCCCGTCGTCGGCGCTAACCTGGGCCGGGCGGCTCCAGCGGGGCGCGTCAACCACAAGCGGACGGCGCAGGTCGGGCGGCAGCGAAGCCTTGACTACTCCTGTCCCGGCGGCTGCGGCAGTGCGGGCCGTGGCCGCTCGCACTGGCAGCAGTGCCGCAGAAGCCGTGTCGAGCAGCGTCAGATACCATGCGCGCATGGCACGCGACAGCGCGCCATTGATTTCGCGACCGTCATAGACCTCCACGGTACAGTCGGTGCGGCTCTCGTCGTAGCCCAGCGCGGCGCGCCAGATTGCGAGCATTTCTCCGTGAGTATATGTTTTCATTGTATTTATATATTAATGTGAAGATAAGCGGGGGCGCTGCGGCGCCCCCGCCGTTCATTGCAGCGTATTTCAGAAGGGCGAGCCGCCGCCGGTGGTACCGCCCGCCTCGACGCCGTCGGTGATCACGCGGGTGTGGGCGTCGGGATGACGCAGCACGATGCAGGATGCCTCGGTGAGCACCACGGCATCGGTGTTGCGGTCGCCGGCCTTGCGCAGGTCGAGGCACTCCTTGCTGAAAGGAATGTGGCTGTACTTGGTCACGAAGTCGGGATCGAGGATGAAGCCGTCGCCGCTGTGACCACACATGTCGAAGATTTCGGAGTGGACCACATAGAGCGTGCCGAAGTTGGAGACAATCTCGCGGAAGCGGATGCCCCAGCGCGTATAGGCCTGGTCACTCATGATGGCGCGGTGGGCCTCGATCTTGTTAAGCGCGAGGATAAGATCGGTACCGCCCATGAGAATCTTCTTCTTGGAGCCGTTGTTGCCGGTGAAGGCGCGGGCACAGAGGGCGATGAGATCTTTCTCCGTCAGCGCGCCTGCCGGAAGGTGATGCTCGCGGGTGGTCTGGTTCCAGATGCCGCCGGTGAAGTAGATGGTCTCGCTGGTCTCGGGCACCGAGATCGTGGCGCGCGAGCCGAAGATGAAATTCTTCTCCATGCCCAGGCGCATGTCGACGATAGCCGCCTCTTCCTGGTCGCTGAAATTCCAGTCGATTTCCTTCTCGCTGCGGCGCATCAGGGTCGACTGCTCGATCTGCATCTTGAAAATCTGGCAGTTGTTAAAAGCCGCGCGGGGCATTGCCTGGAACTGACCCGTCTGCACGTCGAGCTCGCCTGCGGCACGACCCATCCTGACGACCCTGCTGCCGCTGTCCACCTTGGGCAGGTGGATTTTGCCGTCGCCGGTGCCGGGGACGTTGAGCGGGACGAGCGTGAGCTCCTCCGTGCCGGCGTGTTCCACATAGGCCGTCAGGGCCGCGCCGTCGCTGAGGATAACGCCCGGGAAAAGCACGGTGTCGGTCGCGGCAAAGATCGCCGCACGGTCGACCTTGACCTTAAAATTGATATTGCCTTCGCCCGTGGGAACAATAGACGTGGCACTGACCGTTGCCGTCACCTTGGCATCGCCCGGCTTGGCGTCGATCGAATAGTATTTCACGACCATCGAGCCACAGGGACGCGAGCCTATCCAGCGCGAGATCTGGTCGACAGGTGTCGCCGAGGGGCGCACCTTGACGATTCGCTCGTCAACCGTGTTGCGCAGCAGCCCGGGCGTTGCCTCGGCGGCATTGTCGGTTGTGAGAGGTGTGTTGACTACATGGGAGCCGCCGTGGGTTCCCGGTACAAGATTTTCTGTACTCATGATAAATAAAGATTAAAGGTTAAAAAGATTGGTTGGTGAGTGTGGTGTGTTTTTCTACAGTATTAGATTAACCATCCGCGCGTCAGTCCCAGACCGACGTCCGGTCAAAAAGCGAGTCAAAGGCATCGCGAACCGCGTCGTCATCCTTCCCCTCGTCGACAGCGCCCACGGGCCAATACATCGGTGACGTCTCCGCCACGGTTTCAGCAGGAGCCTCCGCTGCCGGCTCCTGCTCTACATCATTGTTTAGTAATTGATCTGTTTCCATAGTTTAGATTAAAATAA
>CAYVTB010000155.1:0-3646 GCA_964454365.1 uncultured Bacteroides sp.
TTCGCTTTCATAACACGAAGATATAACTATAAAAGACACAGCTCCTCTCCCCCGAAAAAACACACCTCTCTCAATGAGAGCCAAGATTCAAGTACAAGACACTAAGGTAAGAAAGTAAAGATTTAAGGTTTAAAGTTAGTAAAGAAATTAAGGTAAAAATAGTGATTTAATGATTGGTTTAGTCAACAACCGCGGCGCGATGCTGCGGTTGTTGACTTTTATGACGCCGGGCGTTGCACATGGCCACCGGAAGACAAAGGTCACCCGGAGACGAGGGCGGGGACTTTTTGCAGATTAAAATATCTTGGTTAACTTTGCAGATGTTAACGGATTCAATATATAGAAAACATGTCAATATCGTGCATCAGTAAATGGCTTGTAGCAATAATAGGTGTCACCGCGGTTGCCTGTTCATCATCGGCAGCGAAGGATAAGACACAGGAGGTCGACCGCCTAAGAAATCATCTCATAACTTTCTGGGCTCAGCACCCCATATCGGAACTTCCCGCCGACTCCCTGGAGCAATCGATGGTTGATTTCCTCTATATCACCGCCCATGTGAGCGACAGCACCCTGAGGCGCGAGGCTCTTGACTCGCTTGCCTCGGCGATGGGGAGCAATGACGAAGCTTATTACATTCTTACGGATTATCTTATAGAGCCGGCGTCGCCCATACGCAACCGCGAGCTTTATCGCGAAGCAATCGAGTCGCTCTCAAAATCAACGAAGATTGGCGAATACCGCCGGCTGCATTGCCGAGACGTCCTTGAAGGGCTGGCACTTAACAAAATCGGAGAGAAAGCTGCCGATCTGACGCTCTCCTTGCCGGGTGGCGGAAGTGCAACGCTCCACAATCTCGTGGGTGCTTTTGACAATTCCGAGGTGAGAGTTCTTTTCTATGACCCGGACTGCAGCGAGTGTGAACGGTTGATAGAGGCCATGGAGGCTACATTGCCTTCCGACGCGGCAGTGGTAGCGGTGAGTATAGAAGCAGGGACCTTCCGGGATTTACCATCGGGATGGTCGTCGGCAGCCGTGGTTTCGTCGGATGAGCTTGATGATAAATATTATCTCCCCAGGCTGCCGTCGGTTTACCTCATGACGCCTGCAGCGGTTCTTGTCGATATAGAGTGAGGGGGCTTGAAAGGCCTTTAGAGGCTGCCGACAGCTATAAAATGTCGATTTCTACGCGGAAAGTGCCCAAATGTCAATTCTTTTTGCGACCTTTGCACTTTGAAAAGTCAAAAATTCTGCATAATGGAATTCAAAGCTTCACAAATCGCTGAAATAGTAGGAGGCACGGTTGTAGGAAATCCCGACGTTGCCGTGTCGGCATTTGCCAAGATAGAGGAGGCAGGCGCCGGCACCATTACATTTCTTGCCAATCCCAAGTATACACATTTTATATATACGACAGGCGCCACGATAGTGCTGGTGCACGATGATTTTGAACCGACCGAGCCGGTGACGGCTACGCTCATTAAGGTCGCAGACCCCTATGCGACGCTTTCGCGACTGATGGAGTTTGCCGCGCAGGCCATGACACCCGTTCCCCGCGGGATAGAGCAGCCGAGTTATGTGGCCGATGGTGTCGTTCTACCCGAAGACTGCTACGTCGGCGCGTTTGCCTATATCGGGCCCGGTGCATCAATCGGACGCGGAGCGCGGATTTATCCCCAGGCTTATATAGGAGCCGGAGCGGAAATCGGCGAGGACACGGTTGTTTATCCCGGGGCCAAGGTTTACCATGGCTGTATTGTAGGCAAGCGGTGTGTGATTCATGCCGGTGCCGTGATAGGAGCCGATGGATTTGGCTTTGCCCCTCTGCCCGACGGAACATATCACAAAATCCCTCAGATAGGCAATGTCGTTATCGAGGATGATGTCGAAATCGGAGCAAATACCACGGTGGACCGTGCCACGATGGGCTCGACAGTGGTTGAGCACGGCGTCAAGCTCGACAATCTGATCCAGGCGGCCCATAACACGGTGATCGGCCATGATACGGTAATTGCCGCGCAGGCCGGCATCGCCGGGTCTACGAAAGTTGGCTCGGGCTGTATGATCGGCGGCCAGGTGGGTTTTGCAGGTCATATCGAAGTCGGTGACAACGTGCAGATTGGTGCGCAGGCCGGTATTCCGGGCAATGTGCGTGCAGGCAGCCGCCTGATGGGGTCGCCGGCCGTGCCGATGAGCGACTACGCGCGCCAGGTAGTCTATGTCAAGAGACTGGCGCAGCTCTTCAGCCGCGTGGATGAAATTGAAAAGAAATTGAAAACAAAATAAAATACAATATATGAAGCAGATTACATTAAATCAGTCGTTTACTGTCTCCGGTAAAGGCCTTCACTCGGGTTGTGAACTCACGGCCGAGTTTTGTCCCGCTGCCGATAATCACGGCTATAAGATTCAGCGCATAGATCTCGAAGACGCTCCCGTCATCGACTGCCTGGCCGAAAACGTGGTATCCACCAACCGTGGCACCGTGATCGGCAAGGGCGAGGTGACTGTCAGCACCATCGAACATGCCCTGGCGGCTCTCTATGCTGCCGGCGTTGACAACTGCCTTATCAAGGTCAACGGTCCCGAAATACCTATCCTCGACGGAAGTGCCCGCCCGTTTATAGATGCAATCGAGGCTGCCGGTCTTGTGGAGCAGAAGCTCGACAAAGACTTCTATATTGTAAAGCACAAGATCGAAATTGCCGATCCCGAGACAGGCTCGAAGCTGATCGTGCTGCCCGACGAGGAATTCAGCGTGGAGGTGAAGGTTAACTTCAATTCGCCCGTGCTGGCCAACCAGTATGCCTCGATGGAGCATGTTGATGAATTCAAGGAAGATATTGCTCCGGCACGCACCTTTGTATTCGTGCGCGAGATAGAGCCCCTGCTGAACGCCGGTCTCATCAAGGGCGGCGACCTCGACAACGCCATCGTAATCTATGACAGCCCCATGTCGGCCAAAGCGCTTGCAGATATTGCAGCGCTTGTAGGCGTGGAATGTCCCACCGTTGAGAGCTACGGCTATATCAATGCCGGCCCGCTCGCCTTTGAGAACGAGCCCGCCCGCCACAAACTGCTTGACGTGATCGGCGACATGGCCCTGATAGGCCGTCCGCTCAAGGGCAAGGTAATCGCAACCAAGCCCGGCCACGCCATCAACACCCGTCTTGCCAAGGAGATCCGCCGTGACATCAAGCGCCAGGATATCCAGGCTCCCGTCTATGATCCTAACAAGGAGCCGCTGATGGATAACAACCGCATCCGCGCGCTGCTTCCCCACCGCTATCCGTTCCTGCTTGTGGACAAGGTAATAGAAATGGGTACACACTATATCGTAGGTGTCAAGAACATCACTACCAACGAGCCTTTCTTCCAGGGTCACTTCCCCCAGGAGCCCGTGCTTCCCGGCGTGCTCATGGTGGAGGCTATGGCCCAGACCGGTGGTCTGCTGGTTCTCTCAACCGTAGACGAGCCCGAGCGCTATTCCACATATTTTATGAAGATCGACAACGTGAAATTCCGCCAAAAGGTCGTTCCCGGCGACACCCTGCTTTTCCACGTCTCGTTCATGACCGAGATGCGCCGTGGCTGTGCCGTCATGAAAGGCCGCGCGTTTGTCGGCGAGAAGATCGTGTGTGAATGT
>CAYVTB010000156.1:0-3609 GCA_964454365.1 uncultured Bacteroides sp.
GGCACATAAAAAAGGTGTCGGTAGTTCTAAGAACGGCCGCGAATCAGAAAGCAAGCGACTCGGTGTCAAGATTTTCGGTGGCCAGTTTGCCAAGGCCGGCAACATTATCAAGCGTCAGCGCGGCACTGTTCACCACCCCGGTCTCAACGTAGGTCTGGGTAAGGATCACACTATCTACGCCCTTATCGACGGCACAGTAGTTTTCACCGAAGGTCGCAATGGTCGCAAGTTTATCAATGTGAAACCCGTTGGTGAGGCATAAACCCTCATCTCCACGACCTTAACAACGAAATTTTTTCAAGGCACGGTATCCACCCGTCGGTGGTGCCGGGCCTTGAATCATTTTCGGACCGCGGCCGCTTGAAAAAAGCAGCATTTTTATTATCTTTGCAACTGCTTAACATTAATATACCCCGAAAAACCCAATAGACTGCCGATGAGAAGATGGCGCATCGAAGACAGCGCTGAGCTGTACAATATTAACGGCTGGGGCCGCAACTATTTTTCAATCAACGAGAAGGGCCATGTGATAGTGACTCCGCGTGTAGGATACGCGTCGGTCGACCTGCGCGAAGTCATGGATGAGCTCAAGATAAAGGATATCTCGGCGCCGGTGCTACTGCGTTTTCCCGATATTCTCGACAACCGCATCGAGAAAATCTCGCGCTGCTTCGAAAAAGCATCCGAGACCTATGATTATCAGGGTCATAACTATATGATTTACCCGATAAAGGTGAATCAGATGCGCCCCGTGGTTGAAGAAATCGTCACCTACGGCAAGAAATTTAACATCGGCCTTGAAGCAGGGTCGAAACCCGAGCTTCATGCCGTGCTGGCGACCAACATCGCCTCCAACGCGCTGATTATCTGCAACGGCTACAAGGACGCCAACTATATCGAACTGGCCCTGCTGGCCCAGAAGATGGGACGCCGCATTTTCCTCGTGGTCGAAAAGCTCAACGAGCTGCAGCTTATCGCCGATATCGCCAAGAGGCTGAAGATCAGGCCTAATATAGGCATCCGCATCAAACTGTCGTCGACCGGCGCAGGAAAGTGGGTTGAAAGCGGGGGCGACTCGTCGAAATTCGGTCTCAACTCGTCGGAACTTCTCGAGGCGATCTCGATCCTGCGCAAGCGCGGGCTGGAGGATTGCCTGAAACTCATCCATTTCCACATCGGCAGCCAGATTACCAAGATACGCGTTATAAAAAACGCCCTGCGCGAAGCTACGCAATTCTATGTGCAGCTGTGCCGCATGGGCTTTGCCATCGATTTCATCGACATAGGCGGCGGCCTGGGAGTGGATTACGACGGCACGCGGTCGTCATCGTCGGAAAGCTCGATGAACTACTCTATCCAGGAGTATGCCAACGATGCCGTGTCGGCCATCGTTGAGGCTTGTACGAAGAACGACCTGCGGCAACCCGATATCATTACCGAGAGCGGCCGATCTCTCACTGCCCACCACTCGATACTGATTCTGGAAGTGCTCGAAACCGCGGAGCTTCCGCGCTGGCGCGACGATGCGGAGATAGAGCCTGACGCCCACGAGCTCGCCCGCGAGCTGTACTCGATATGGGACCGGCTGGACTCGCACAACCTCTTTGAGAGCTGGCACGATGCACTCCAGATCCGCGAGGAAGCCCTTGACCTTTTCTCCCTCGGGATGCTTGACCTCACTACACGCGCCCAGATCGAAAAGCTGTTCTGGTCTGTAGCGCGCGAAGTCGGCGAGATGGCCGATAACATGAAACATGTCCCCGAGGAGCTGCGCAAGATCGCCAAGATGATACCCGACAAGTACTTCTGCAACTTCTCGCTGTTCCAGTCGCTGCCCGATGCCTGGGCGATCGACCAGATGTTCCCCATCATCCCGCTGAGCCGGCTCGACGAGAAGCCGACGCGCACCTGCACGGTACAGGACATGACCTGTGACTCGGACGGCAAGCTGTGCAACTTTATCACGAGCCAGGGCACGCGCGACGCGCTGCCGGTCCATAGCCTCAAGAGCGGCGAGCCTTATTATCTCGGGGTGTTCCTCGTCGGTGCCTATCAGGAAATCCTGGGCGACATGCACAACCTTTTCGGCGATACTAATGCCGTGCATATCAGCGTTTACCGCGACCGATATGAAATAGACCAGATAATCGAGGGCGAGAGCGTCGACGAGGTGCTTGAATACGTTCAGTTCAATCCCAAGAAGCTTGTGCGCAACGTGGAGGCCTGGGTGACCGCGTCGATGAAGGCCGGAACCATCACGCCCGAGGAAGGCCGCGACTTCGTGTCGACCTATCGCGCGGGCCTCTTCGGCTACACCTATCTGGAACGCGACTGATGCGCTGGTTTATCGACCTGAGTTATCGGGGGGCACCGTTCCACGGCTGGCAGGTGCAACCCGGAGTTGTGACGGTGCAGAGCGTCATCGAGGGCGCTCTTGAAAGGCTGCGCGGCTGCCCCGTGGCGATCACGGGAGCGGGCCGGACGGATGCCGGTGTCAACGCGCGACGCATGATAGCCCATGTCGATTTTCCCGAAGAATTTGATCCTCGCGAGGGCACTTTCCTGCGGTCGCTCAACGCTTTATGCGGGCCGGATATAGCGATACGCTCGATATGGCCCGTGGCGCCGGATGCCCATGCGCGTTTTGACGCGACGGAGCGCACCTACAGGTATTTTGTACACACGGCGAAAGATCCTTTTGCATCGGGATTATCGTGGCAGGCGCCGGCCAATCTCGATTTCGAGCTAATGAATGAGGCTGCCGCGGCGCTGCTCGGACGACGTGACTTCACGTCTTTTTCAAAGTTGCACACTGACGTGAAGACCAATATTTGCGACCTGCGGGCAGCAGGGTGGCACCGCATGGACGAGTCACACCGGTATTTTGAAATCGTGGCCGACCGCTTCCTGCGCAACATGGTGCGGGCGGTCGTCGGAACCTTGGTCGACGTCGGGCGTCACAAGCTCGACACTGCGGCGGTCATGGCGATACTTGAGGCGCGGGACCGCTGTGCCGCGGGAACGAGCATGCCGGCAGGCCCCCTTTTCCTATGGGATGTAAAATATTGAAATTTCAATTATTAAAAACATGAAAACCTTAAACAAATCTCTTCTCATTGCCATCGCAGCGGTGCTGGCAATCTGTTTCAATTCATGCAAAAATGATGACGATTTCGTCATCAGGGATATTTATCCCGTGACGTTTGATTTCACCATTGTCGATAGCGAGGGCAACAATCTGCTCGACCCTGCTCGCGAGGATAACGCTCTGAGTGACAATATCCATGTGGTATTTGAAGGCGAGGAGTACCCTATTATTGATTTTACCGAGCATCCTCAAGCGATAGACCATAGCAGAGCGTATCTACCATCTTTTTATGGGCTTGTGGCTTATCCGATACCCGGCGAAAATTACGATGCCAATGCCAAGCGGTATCTTTCTTTCGGGGAGTTTAACGGAGCTTGCGACCAGGATCTTACGATTGAACTCGTGTGGCCGGAGCAGAACCGACGCCACATCGTCAGGATTAAGCACACCTACGCTATGAAAAATAATGATCCCGACATAACCAACACCCGCTATTTTGACGGTCAAGAGGTTGAAGACTA
>CAYVTB010000157.1:0-3604 GCA_964454365.1 uncultured Bacteroides sp.
AGAACGATGAATTTGTCCTTAGGCGAGCGGCCGGTGTAAACGCCGGTCATCACGTCAACGGCACCCAGCTCGGTGACGACGCCCTTCTCGAAACCTTCCAGCGAGGGGAGGGTTTCGAGCTTGAACAGCTCATCGTAGGAGGGATTGTAGAGAACCTCGGGGGTGTTCTTGATGCCGTACTTCACGAGGTCTTCCTTGACGCCCTCGAGACGGCTTTTTTTGATTTCTTCTAAGTTGCTCATTGTCGTTTAGAAAAAGATATGTAAATGTTTTGTTTAATAGTCATCGGTGGACTTTCGCGGGTCCGGATAATAAACAAGTTGAAACGTTATCTTGTTATCCAAGTGCAAAGTTATAACCTTTTTTGTGATAAAAAAAATAATTAAAGAAAAATTTCCTTAATGAAGTGATATACAGATTCAATAATGGGAAATAGATTCAGCGGCCGCTACCTGCAGAGGGTAACGGCCGCTGATGTCTGAAAAACGGTTTTATTGCGGATTATTTGTCTGAAAACATGTAGCCCAGGCCCGTGCGGTTGACTATGGCGGTCCCCATCGTTCCGAGCTTGCTCCTGAGGCGCGAGATGTTGGTGTCGACGATGCGCTCGTTGGCGCCGATCCCTTCGGGCCACACCGAGCGGAATATCTCGATACGCGACGTGTAGGTGTGGCGGTTGCGAAGCAACAGCTCAAGGATGGAAAATTCCGTGTTGGACAGCTTGGCGGGGACGCCGTCGACGGTGGCTTCGCGACGCTGCAGGTCAACGGTGAGACCTTTTACCTGGATAATATTGTCGTTTCGCGCAGGGGCATTGCGGCGCATGCGGCGCATGATTGCTCTCACGCGGGCCAACATCTCGCGCAGCGAGAACGGCTTGCTCACAGAGTCATCGGCGCCTGCATCCAGAGCCTCGATCAGCGTGCGTTCGCCGGCATATTCCGAGTAGTAGATCATGCCGGTTGTAGCGCCGGCAGGAGTGCTCTTGAGGTCCGAGATGAGGGTGCAGCCGTCGGGGTCCTGCTCCGAGCCGTCCACGATCATCAGGTTGGTATCGCGGAGATCGTCGGGAGTGACATCGCCGGTGTTGGAGATAACTTTAACCGAGTAGCCCTCGCTCCTGAGGTTAACAGACAGCAGTTCAACGATATGCTTATCGTCGTCCACAATCAATATGTTACCTAAAGATGCCGGAGAATACATTTTGGTTAATTTTACATATGCAAAGTAAATAAATTTCTCACATATGTCAATAGTTGTAACATTTGTTTATCGGCATTGTAACAATATTTTAACGTCACCGTGCTTCGGACGATGCCGCGAGGGTTAAAACGCTCACAGAGGCCACTCCTGCCCTGTGTAGCGCACTTGCTGCCTCGCTCAGGGTCGCCCCCGTGGTGACGATGTCGTCGACAAGAGCTATGTGCCGACCGGCCACTGCAGCAGCGCGGGTGACACTGAAAATGTCGCGTACGTTGCTCGCGCGGCCCGTTGCTGTCGCGCGTGTCTGGGAGCTGTGTCCGCGGGTGGCGCGCATGGCGTCGATCACCGGAACACCGGTCGCACGCGATATTTCCCTCGCAATGATAGTCGCCTGGTTGTAACCACGGCGCAGGCGCTTGAGAATGTGCATCGGCACCGGTTGCAAGGCGTCGATTCCCTCGAGTGCATCACCTGCCGCCAGCACCGTCCCCCACTCTGCCCCGAGGCGCCTTATTATATCGGGACGGTTGTCATATTTTCCTCGCTTGATAAGTCGGGCGGTAGCCGAGTCGGGCCTGTAGATAGCCCATGCTCCGCAGGCTGAAATCTTCACGTTTCGAGGCAGGCGATCTCGCAGCGGCGACGTCTCTGCGGGCGGGAAAGCACCTCCGGCCGGCACAAGCCCCGCCAGGCAGCCGAGACACAGCAGCCGCTCGCCGGCAACCAGTTCGCGGCCACAGAGTTCACACACGGGCGGAAGAAGGAAGGACAACAACATGAGCACTGTAGTCTTTGTGCAAAAATACGCAAAATCAACGGAGCGGCAAAGAAAAAAGCGCGGCCCGGGCGGGTCGCGCTTTTTATTGTTTATTCAGGTTGTGATTTATTTCACGATAACCTTGTTAACGGTGTTGCCCTGACGGGTGATGTAGAGACCGGGAACGAGTTCGCCGTTAACACGAACACCGTTGAGGTTGAAGTATTCAACAGGAGCGTTGCTGTCTTCAGAAACGATGTCGTTGATGCCGGCCTGGAAGCCTTCCTGCTGGAGACGATATACGCCTACACCGTTGCGGTCCTTGTAGATAAGGATTTCAACAGCTTCCTTGCCGTTGTCGTCGACCATGACGGGAGTAACGTCGATACCGTGGCTGAAGCGGCCTTCACCCTTTACGATACCAAGCTTGGCAGCGGGAGCGGTCCACAGGGGAGTAGCGTCTTCGAGACCACCGTTGTTGTCGAGCTTAACGATAGCTACGTGGCCACCCATCTTGCTGTCATCGGGGAATACCATAGCGTATGCGAGATATTCTTCACCACCGAGAGTGAACTGACGCATACCGTTGGCCTGACGGTCGGGGATGAAACCTGCCCAGGGGCCGGGAGTTTCTTCGTTGTCATCAGCAGCGTGAGTAGCGTGGCTCGAGATGAGTTCGCCGGTGATGTCATAGAGAGCGGGGTTGGTTGTGTGACCGTCGATCCAGAAGAAGTTAGCTTCGTAGTTGCCTTCCTCGTGAACGAAAGAGCCCATAGGAGAGTAGTTCCATGCACCCTGGTTTGCGGGATAGGTATCCTTAACTTCAACAACGTTAGAACCTTCAGCGGTGAGGTCCCATTCGTCGGTACCTTCATACTTAACCCAGATGTAAGCCTTTGCGCTTTCGTTGGGGATAGCCATGAAAGAGCAGCCTTCGTCACCTACGAGGTTACCGAGAACGTCGCAGTAGTCGATACGACCACCGGCGATCGGGCCTTCGATTTCGTCAAATTCGAAACCGTAAACGAGAGTCATTTCGCCGTTTTCGGGGTTAACGAGGTAGAGGTTGATGGGCTTGGCGGTGTCAGTGGTTGCGTCGTAGCAGTTGCTTACATAAGGAGTGATCCAGAGGTGACCGAAGTCATCGTGGCCGATGCAGTTGGCTGCGATAAGACCGCTATAAGCTTCACCACCGAGAGTAAGGGGAAGATCCTTAACGAAGGCGCCGGTGTTAGCGTCGAGAACGATGATGTGGCTCTTGTCAACGATAGCGTCAAAAGGCTGGCCGTTTTCGTCTACTGAGGGTTCCCATGCGGTCGAGCAGGTGATGTAAACATAGTCACCGATGCGGGTAGCAAGAGTGGCTTTGCCGGGGTTGGCAGCAAGCTGTTCAATCTTGTCCCAAGCAGCCATGGCAACACCGTTTTCTTTGTTACCGCGGCTCATGAGCCATACGTTCTTAAGTTCAAGGCCTTCCTTTGCCTCATAAACGGCGGGATCTACGCCCTGAGCATTTGATGACAGAGCAATGCCTGCCATAGCAGCGAGAAGTAAAGATTTCTTCATAATGCTAATTTAAGGTTATTATAATTAAGGTTTTTGTTAATACTTGCAGTAACCGTTGTTTTATAGATTACGCGATTT
>CAYVTB010000158.1:0-3538 GCA_964454365.1 uncultured Bacteroides sp.
GCGGACGCGAAGGATTCGCGTCCCTACTACTTAGATGGAACCATCCGGTGACAAAGTTTTTTTAGGGGAGGGTATAAAAAAAGCCGGTACTTTTCACAAAGGACCGACTCGTGGATTTCCTTAACTTTAAATTGGGGTTTTTCCTAATGCTTTCTGTATCTTTTTTCGGTACAAAGTTAATTTTTATTTTTTAGAGAGCAATTACCCCCCCCGTTAAAATTTGTTAATTTCAGCATTAATTCTGATTTTCGCGGGTTTAACTCTCGAGATTGCTTTGTCGCGAAAAAGGCGTTTGAAATCTCCGGTTGTGATGCGGGACAAAGAAAGACGATCGAGGGAGAGTAACCGGGGGTCGGGATTAAATTCCTGAAGTGGTGCCGGGGGCTCGGAAGCGTTGCAGGGGCACACGCGGGAGCATATATCACAACCGTATACTTTGGCCCCCGGGGGAGCGGTGAAAGTGTCGGGGCTTTCGATTGTGAGATAGGACATGCACTTGCGGGCATCGAACGGGTTGCCGGGGTCGATTGCATGGCCGGGACAAGCACGGGCGCATCGGTTGCAACTGTCGCAGGAAAGGACCGAGGGGGTGTCGGGAGGAAGCGCGAGGGTGGTGACAACCTCGGCAAGGAAGACGCCGGAACCGACGCCGGGAACGATGAGCTGGCGGTTGCGTCCGATGAAGCCGATGCCGGCCTTGACGGCCCAATACCGTTCAAGAATGGGGGCAGAATCCACGCAGACGCGAGCGAAGGCTCCAAGGGATGTCAAGAATGAAACCACGGGAGCGAGACGGCGGGGAATGACGCGATGGTAGTCCTCGCCGAGAGCATAGTCGGCTATGAGCGGATGGGAATACCCGCCTGCCGGGCGATAAGGGAAGGCCATCGAGATGACCGAAGCGGCCCCGGGAAGGAGGAGCCGCGGGTCGAGCCTGATATCGCGCCAACGGTGCATGAAATTCATCGAGCCGGCATTGCCGTCGGCAAGCCAGCGGTCGAAGGCGGCCGCAACAGCCGGAGCGACGGCCTCGGCCCGGGCAACCCCGACGGCACAGGCGCCGGAGCGGCGTGCGAGATCGACAATACGGGCTTTATTGCATGGGGACAGGCTCGAATTCATAACCATTGGAGAGAAGCCACTCGATGGCCCGGGGGAGAGCCGCGCGCAGGTTGTCGGCGGCCTTGAGGGAGTCGTGGAAGACGATGACGGAGCCGTTGCGCGTGAAGCGGCGCACGTTGTCGAGCACCTGCTCGGGGGAGAGCTTGGCCGAGTAGTCGCGGGTCACCAGGTCATACATTATAATGTTGTAGCGGGAGCGGAGGATGCGCGACTGTTTCCAACGCATGATGCCATGAGGGGGCCTGAAGAGGATGGAATCGATGAGACCGTCGGCCTCGTCGACATCGGCGATATAGCGGGCGGTGGTAGTCTTCATTCCCTGAAGATGGTGCATGGTGTGGTTGCCGTAGCTATGACCGCGGCGCTTGATCTCGTCGAGAAGTTCGGGATGGCGGCGCACGTTGTCACCGACGAGGAAGAAAGTTGCCTTGATGCCGTAACGGTCAAGAATATCGAGCACCCAGGGAGTCTGCTCGGGGATAGGCCCGTCGTCGAAGGTGAGATAAACCACTCGCCGATGGGGACGGGTAATACGCCAAATCGCCTCCGGGAAGAGGAGGCGATATAGGAGAGGCGGCTGTTCAATCCACATTATCCTCAGAGAAGATTAGACCATTGCTCGAGATCGATGCCGTAGCGGTCGAGAACCCGGCGGGTGCTTTCCATGGGATCTATACCGGCGCTCTGAGCGGTGCGCAGGGTAGCGAGAGCCGTGGCAAGAATCATGCGCGAGGAGCCTGACGAGCGGTCATACTCGGCCGCGAGTTCGGGAATCTGATAGCCGTGGACATAGATGAGTTCCGAAGCAACGGGATGGAGATCATAGGGGGTGCGCGGTGCCCAGGTCTCAATGAGGCCGTCGGGGTCGCCGGAAGCCTCGAGGGCGTCGAGAATCTCGATGCGGTTCTGTAGAGCGATTGCCGAGGCGAGGTACTCGAGATTGTCGAGATCATAGCCTACAAGCGAGCGCGACGAGGGCGACAGGGAGAGGGCATAGCGGGTAAACTCGGCAAAGCGCGGGAGGTTCTCGTCGTTGATCTTACGGGCCATTTCAAGGTCGGCCTTGTTGCCGGTGGCGACATAGAGGTCGTAGAACGCCTGGGCGACATAGATCGCGAGCTGGCCATCGAGGGGCGAAGTCTCGGCAGGCATCTTGGTGAGCATGGTGTTGAGCAGGTTGCGAGCCATGTCGTAGCGGTTGGCGGGAACCGGGAGACCGGCGGCAGAGGCATTGTCAACAGCCCACTGCGAGGCGGGGAGGTTGCCCGAGTTAATCAGGTCGCGGGCGACGGAGTAGATAGCCGAGCGGGTCGAGGACACCATGCGGCGGACAGTCTCGTCAAGGTAGAGCGACGAGGGATCGTCGGCATCGAGACCACCCCAACGGAACTTGCCCATGATATTCTCATAAGCGGTGTCGGCGAGCGGGTTGACGGGACTGTCGGCAAAGGGCGTAACCATCGAAGCAAGGCCGGTGGAGCTCATGTAGGGCGACAGGCCGAGGTAGTAGCTCGAGGGGACGGTCGCGGCGAAGTAAACAGGACGCTCGAAGTTGCCATCGACCGAGTTGGCGATGAAGTCGAGGGACAGAGTGTTGCCGAGGTTGAGGCCGCCCTTTCCCGCAGAGCGGAGATAGCGCTGGATGTCGGTAGAGGGGGCGGAAAGATAGGGCAACTTGTAGAGGCGCGAGGCTGCGCTGACGGTGTCGATGTCAAAGCGGCGCGCGACGGCGGCTGTGTCGATCGGCATGACGACCTTGGGATATACCATCACGGGCTGACCCAAGGAAGAGGGAGTCGTGTAGAGATTGGCAAGCGACTCGCGGGCGGTGACGACTTCGTCGGAGACGGGATAAACAAAGCTGTAGGCGAGGCGGTCATAGCCGTAGTCGGCCGGGGAAGCATACATCGGGATGGGCTTGCCGTCGTAGGAAGGGATGCGCTGCTGGTTGGCATACCAGTCGGTCGTCAGGTAGGAGAGATTGACGACGCGGACGTCGGTGCGATAACCCTCGACTTCCTGGGCATACCACAGGGGGAAGGTGTCGTTGTCGCCGTTGCAGAAGATTATACCGTCCTGGGCAACTGACGACAGATAGTTCATACCGAAGTCGCGGGCGGTGTAGCGGCCGGAGCGGTCGTGGTCGTCCCAAGTCTGGGATACCATCTGGACGGGAACGGCGATGGCGACAACAACGGCCACGGCTGCGGAGACAGCGGCGGGAGTGCGGGAGGTGTCGTCCTTTTTCTTGGGCGACAGCCACTTGCGTAACATGACGGCGATAGCGGGGATGCCCATGCCGGTCCAGATAGCGAAGGCGTAGAACGAGCCGGCAAACGCATAGTCACGCTCGCGGGGCTGGCCGGGAGTCTGGGTGAGGAAGAGGACAATGGCAATGCCTGGCATGAAGAAGAGG
>CAYVTB010000159.1:0-3531 GCA_964454365.1 uncultured Bacteroides sp.
TTTTTTGCTGCGGCTTGTCATTTTTCGTGAATTAATGCGTCTTATATATAGACTCTACAATCAACAGATACAAAACCTCCAGATGTTACGGTACATTTTCTCATTCATCCTACTGGCCGCGACGGCAATGAACGCCTTCGCATATGAAGTTAAAGCAACAGCAACCGACTCGATAGGCGAGCCACTCCCCTATGTCACTTACCGCATATTTGCCGGCGAAGCCGACAGCACCGTCGTCTCGGGTACCGGCAACGAACTCGGCATCTTTGCCCAGACACTCGACTCGGCAGGCAACTACCGCGTGGAACTCTCCTACACCGGCATGGCCACCCTTGGTCGCGACTTCACCGTCACGCCCGAGGCTCCCGTAGCCGATCTCGGGATTCTGACCCTTCTCGACGGAGCCGAGCAGCTCGAGGGGTTCACCGTGACGGCGCAGCGTCCGCTGGTCGTGCGCCAGATCGACCGCATCGCCTACGACGTTCAGGCCGACCCGCAGACACCTACTTCCACTCTTAACGAAATCCTGCGTAAAGTGCCCCTGGTGAGCGTCGACCCTGACGGCACCATCAAGGTCAACGGCTCGACCAACTTCAAGATTTATAAAAACGGCCGTCCCAACAACTCCCTGAGCCGCAACGCAAAGGAACTCTTTGCAGCCCTTCCCGCATCGATGATAAAGCGCGTCGAGGTTATCACAGAGCCCGGCGCCGCCTACGACGCCGAGGGCACATCGGCAATCCTCAACATCGTCACCGAGGAAAATTCCTCAATCAAGGGCGTCCTCGGCTCTGTAGCGGCCAACTGGAGCACCATGGACAATGTCCCCGGACTCAATGCCTGGATGACCACTGAAATCGACAAAGTGACTTTTAATGTCTATGGTGGCTACCACCACATCGGTGGCAAAAACAGCCACGGCACTTCCCGCTCACTCACCGAATATCCCGACGGCACCTCGCGCTTCGAGGAAGAATCCTACGACATGCGCGGCAATCTCGGATACTACGGCATCGACGGTTCTTATCAGCCCGACACGCTCAATCTCTTCACGGTCGAGCTCAGCGGCTACAACTATGGCACTCATAACAACTGGTGGTCAAGCAGTCCCACCTATAACGCTGCCGGCGAGATTATAAAAAGCTATAATTCCACGATAAATCAGCCCACGAGCGGTTACACCGACCTGGATGCAAACTTCAACTGGCAACACAACACCCACCGCAAAGGCGAGACTTATACCCTCTCCTACATGCTCTCGCACACCAATCAGAAATCAAGCTCGGAAACGCAGTATTTTGACTTCGTCGGCATGACTATGCCCTACACTACGTTGCTGCGCGACTACAGCCTCGACTTCTACGAGCACACCGTTCAGGGCGACTGGACTCGCCAGCTCGGCATCCATAATCTCGACTTCGGATTCAAGGGAATTTTCCGCCGCAACCACTCGACCAACGAGAACAACTATGTGGGCCTGCTTGAGGAGAGCCGCGAGTTCTCCCACAATACCGATATCGCCGCCGTCTACGGCCAGTACTCAGTAGCGATTGGCAAGGTCAACATGCGCGCCGGTCTGCGCTACGAATTCTCCCACCTGAAAGCCTCCTACCCCGACGGCTCGGCCGAGGACTATTCCTCCAACCTCAGCGACCTCGTCCCGACAGCTGCAATGTCGTGGCAAGTCAACGATGCCAACTCACTGTCTTTCAACTATTCCACCTCAATAAGCCGTCCCGGCATCAGCTACTTGAACCCGGCCGTGAGCGTGACGCCGGTATCTCTCAGCTTCGGTAATCCCGACCTGGGCAGCGCTCGCCGCCAGTCGATGAAACTCACCTACATGCTCATCAAGCCCAAGGTCAACCTGCAATTCTCTACCGGCTACGACTTCACCAACAACAGCGTGGCAGCGATCAATTATCTCAATGACGAGATGCTGATCGTAAACACCTACGGCAACGTAGGCCACAAGCGAAACCTTGGCTTCAGCGCCTATGTCCAGTGGTCCATCACCTCCAAAACGCGCTTCATGTTCAATGGGAGTCTAAGCTATAGCCGGGCCTCTCAGGAAGGTCTCAAACTCTCGCGCTGGAGTCCCTCGTTCTACAGCCAGTTGCGCCAGGAACTCCCCTGGAAAATTCAGGCCGAGGCCTTTGCGTGGTTCTCCAACGGTTACCTCAGCGACGTCTATTCTTATAGCAACAACTCTTTCAGCACCGCTTTCTATTATGGCCTCTCGCTCAACCGCGCTTTCCTCAAGCAGGACCGTCTCAACGTCCGCCTTCAGTTGACTAATCCCTTCTTCCCCAAGTATGACCACTATCGTTCATACACTGTCAACGGCGATTACACCGGCTGGAGCGAGCACATCCAGCGCCAAGGCTGTCAGCTGCGCATCCACATAAGTTACCGCTTCGGCTCGCTGCAAGCCCAGGTTAAAAAGACCGACCACTCGATTTCAAACGACGACCTCGTAGGCCGCAAATCTGAATAAAGACAATTATAAGGTAAAGCTTCCCTGATATCTCCTTCTCCTCTCTCGGCTCCGTCCCCTTTCCGCCCTCCCCGGGTACTCAAGGGGACGCTCCATTTTATTATGGAAATATTTGACGAAAAATTTGGTTTATAAAATAAACCTTATTAACTTTGCATCTGGATAAAGAGCGGAATCGCGCGACCGCTCTTTTTTCAGAGAAAGATGGTTTATAAAATAAACCAAATCTAAACACTTAAAACTACAAAAGATGGAAGACAAAAAATTAACTGAAAAAGAGAGCCTCGAAGTGATAACTTCGATGATCGCCCGCACGAAACAGCGCTACCTCGGCAGCGGCAATATCTTGCTTATGTGGGGTTACCTTATCGTAACCGTTACCGTACTCGTATGGATACTGCTTGTCAACACGCGTCATAATTATTGGAACTGGTTATGGTTCTTAATTCCTGTCATCGGCATGCCGACCACAGTTATAATGGCCCGCAATAAGCAGCGCGATCATGGTGTCATCACTTATTCCGATAAAGTTTCTTCGAGGTTATGGTCAATCTTCAGTATATCCATAATAGGATTGACCCTTATCTGCCTTGGATTCACTTTTATAGGCGACATCAACTGCTGGAGTGCGATGCTGATATACTCATTATTGCTCGTACCCGGTACTGAAATAGCACAGGGACTTATCGTCAGGGAAAACAGCCTTGTGACGGGCGCGATAATCGGCCTGGCCGTCGGCATGGTGACTGTCTGCTGCATTGCCGGCGGTGTATCGCTGGATGTCAACTGGTTCATGCCCCTGTTCATCCTTGCCTTCGCTGCCATGATGATAGTTCCCGGTCACATTCTAAACCATAAAGCCAAGAATCAATGAAAGAACTCAATCCACTTCTTCACTCGCAACTGCGGCTTGCCATAATGTCCATCCTGATGAATGTTGAGGAAGCAGATTTTGTTTATATCAAAGAAAAGACTGAATCCACTGCCGGAAATCTAAGTGTACAGCTCGACAAACTCTCGACTGCCGGTTACAT
>CAYVTB010000160.1:0-3463 GCA_964454365.1 uncultured Bacteroides sp.
AGGCCGAGCTGGAAGCGGCGTGGGTTGAGGGGATAGTAGGGCATGGAGAAGTAGTCGCGGGAGAACCATCCCTGGCTGACGTTGCTCATCATGACGTAGAAACGGACTTTGGACAGTTTCATGTTGGCATAGGCGTTCATGAATGGATAGTTACCGATTTTCTGGTCGCGCTGGGTGGCAAAGGAGGCGGTTGCGGGCTGGTACTTGGGCGCGTAATAACTGGTGTAATAGTCGCAGTCGACACCGAGCTGGACATGGAGGGTGGCGATGCGGAATTTAAGGTAGAGGTTGCTGTAGACGGCGAGCTTTGGCAGGGGAATGACGGCATCGTCGCTGGTTGTCTGGAAGGTCACGGTGTTGTCCCAGTGAAGGATGCCGGCATGAAGACCCTGTCGGAGGGAAGCGCTGAATATCTGAACGTTGCCGCCATGCTGGGCCGGCAGGAAGGATTCGTTGAAATAGAGGTGGTTCTGGACGTTGGAAAGGGAGGCCTCGATATGGGTGTCGGTGCGACGCAGGTCGATGTATCCCCCTACCCTTACGCGGCGCTCTTTTCCGAAATCGTTGTGCCACACGAAATGATTGGACTTATATTGCTGCAGGAAATAGGGAGTTGCGGTGTTGGTAAAGGAGCCGTGAGCGGCGATCGAAGCGGTGTCGCCCAGCAGAGGGAAACGGGTTGCAAGCTGTCCCCGGAGATCGAGATCACCGGCGACGCGACCGGCAAGACCGAAACGGGCCGTGGCGCTGTAGGTGAGGATAGAACCGTGCTGCTTGGTGAGCTGGCCGCCGACGCTGATGTTGTGCTCGCTGTGGTTGGCAGGAACGGGTATAAAGCCTTGGGGCAGGGGCGACAAGTTACCTTGATCGCTCTCTTCATAGACGGGCTGGTCGTAGTGATTAATGTCGTAGGTGAGAAATCCGGCGAGGCCAAACTTGGCATATCTGTGGAAGCCTTCAAGGAGAGAGAGACCGACGGTGTTGGAAACAGACCAATAGCCTGAATGGTCGGCGGTCGCCTTGGCATCGAAATAGGTATTCTCAAAGAAATTCTTTATCTCGCCGGAGGCGTCATCGTGGAAATTGTGCTTGGAGGAGTTATAGTTGAATGTCCAGATAACCGAGGTAACGGGAATATAGGTGCGGGAGACAACAGAGTCGCCTTCATATTCCTCGTGCCAGTAGCCGATCTTATAACGCTGGTTGAGATAGGCCTGCTGGCCCGAGACGCGGGTGTGGGCATTGCTGAGGCGCGTGGGTATAGTCTTGGTGTTGACGGAGGTCACGCCGCCCTGGATGAGAGCGGGATCGGTGATATAGAGGGGATCGGTTATACCGCCGTTTTCCTTCGAGACAAGATTATAATGGTAGTAAAAAGCCTGCATCTCATAGCGGTCACCAAGGTAGGAACCCGAGAAACCCCAGGAAAGATTCTTGGCAGCCTGGTTGGCATAGGAGCCTTTGGAATAAAGGTAGTCAAGCATAGCGCCCACCTGGGCCCGGCGGTTGATGTTGCCCGAGAATGTTCCCTGCAGACGATCCTGAGCATTGTCGCGGCCACCGCCGGTGTTGTAGCTGAGAAGGGTCATCGGAATACGGGTGTTGTAGAAGCGAGCCTTGTCGTAGGAGGGGAGCCAGTGACTGAAGGCGTCGCGGAAAAAGAAATCGCTCACCACCGGGCGGCTGTCCCAGATCATGTCGAGCCCGGCCCCGCCGAGATTACCGGTAGTGGCCCAGGCATCGGTCACCTCTGAGGGGACCGAACGGCGTGCATAATTGTCGGGCAAAGTATCGATGGAGGCCGGCTCGCGGAGACCCAGCGGGGGCATTAGCCGCCAGGCATAGGATGGTGCAAGAACAGTCTTGCGGGCGGCTTCAGCGGCAACGACGGCACTCAACAGGATGATTATAATGGTGATTATCTTTTTCATGAGATTGCAACATAGATTGGAGAGAAGTATCAATCGCCGGCTATAGCATCGGACACCCACCGCCGGAAATACCTCGAGAAAGAGCTGTCGGAGGTTATGGCCGCCAGCTTGCCGAGAGCGACGTCGGCCATGCGTGCCTCATCGCCGAGAGCAAGCATCTGACGGGTGAGAAACTCGACGTAGCGTTGCTGGCTCGGAGTGAGATCGAGATGACGGTCGACGGTGCCGAGGGAAGCGAGCACCGAGCGCATAAACTCCAGAACGACCTCGGCTGGAGGGCCAAAGCTGATGAAGGTCGAGACGGCACGCTTAAGGACGGTCACGCGGGCCTTGCTCGAGCGCCACTTGACCCGGCCGAGTTCCTTGTCCACTATCTTCATGTATTTCTCAAACAGCTTGTCCACATCCGGATTAAGAAAAAACTCGAAGTATTCTTTAATCTCGGGGCGGCGGCTGTAGGCCTCCAAAATGATTTCCTCGAGCTGCTCATGCGACATCGCTGCAAGCTCTTTGCGTAGCGTAGTTCTGGACATCGGCGCTAAATTTAGGCAAAGTTACAAAAATTTCAAGAACAATCCCCCATTGCCAGTTGTTTTTCATAGAAATAACATCACAATAGCACAACATGAAAACCGGAATATTTTACGCATCAAGCACAGGAACAACCGAGCGCATCGCCCGGGAAATAGCAAAGGAAATGGGCGTTGCCCAGGAAGACGTTCACAATGTCGCCACCACGGCCCCGTCGGTTCTCGGAGACTATGATCTCATCGTAGCCGGATCGCCAACATACGGTTCGGGCGAGCTTCAGCCTGATTTTTACGATTTCATCGACGGCGCTCAGTCGCTGTATCTCAAGGACAAGAAGGTAGCGGTCTTCGGCGACGGCGACGACACAATGAGCGACACGTTCTGTGACGCGGTAGGTGTTCTGTATGAAAAATTCAAGAATACGGGCGCCACAATGGTCGGCACCTACAATACCTTCCCCTATGAATTCAACCATTCCAAGGCCGTGCCCGTCCAGGGTGCCGAGGCTGTGGGGCTTCTGCTTGACGAGGTCAACTACCCGCAGGCCAGCGCCGATCGCATCAAGGGCTGGGTAAAAGAAATCACAGCCTGAAGCGCATAAATGACAGCATAGATACACATAGACAAAGGAAAGAAATAGAAAATGAAAGCTCCCCCGCCGCGACAACAGTCATGGCGGGGGAGCCAGTTTATGGTAGGAGTCAATTATTTACCGAAATAGCGGTTGTAAAGACCCTCGAAGCCCTTGCCGTGACGGGCCTCGTCCTTGGCCATCTCATGAACGGTGTCGTGGATAGCATCGAGATTGAGCTGCTTGGCGCGGGCGGCGATGCGCATCTTGTCGGCATTGGCACCGGCCTCGGCCATCATGCGCTTGTAGAGGTTGGTCTTGGTGTCCCAAACCACGTCGCCGAGGAGTTCGGCAAACTTTGAAGCGTGCTCGGCTTCTTCCCAAGCGTAGCGGCGGAAAGCCTCGGCGATTTCGGGATAGCCTTCGCGAT
>CAYVTB010000161.1:0-3429 GCA_964454365.1 uncultured Bacteroides sp.
TATTTCTCCAACTCTTCCTGGATGAAGTCGCGGATGCTTATGGTGACTGACTGTTGCGATTGGGCGGCGATGATGCCGGCGCCGCTCGATACGTTGCTGTAGGCGCCGAAGGCCTCGCTGAGGCCGATACTGCTCATGTCACCAAGCATGCCGTCGCTTTTCTGCCAGCAGTAGATTGCCCAGTCATAGAATGATTCAGACACGGTGCTGAGGATAAACGTGAAGCCGGCATCGGGCAACTCAGCTTCAGGGTCGGTACATAATATTGAGTATACACAGTCAGTGTAGTTGAGATGCAAGGTATATTTTGACCCTTTGAACTGGCGATCGGTGAAGAACATGAATCCCCACGAATCTGCTCCCATCACGCTGTCAAAGATGCCGATATGCTCGCCGAATATCGGTTCGCTCTGATACTGAAATGTTCCCAGCTGCAGATTACACTCCGCGGGATCTATCCAGATAGGAGTATCGTCGTCCCAATAATCTCCCCAACCGTTCTCGTAATATCCTATACGCTTGAAGTTAAAATAATTGTCGGTAGAGGCGTCGTCGGGCACGGTCAGCTCTACGTTCATGTCAAAGCGTACCTCAGCATATAAAAAGTCATCGGCATAAGACGTGACGGATCGCTCGAGTGGCGTTATTGCAAGGTCAGTTGGCACGACACTTACCGGGACGGTCACTTCACCCTCGGCATGGCCGTAGGTGGGACTGTCGGCAACTATCCTCACATGGTCGCTTTCGCGAGCTATATATTTCCCGTCGACCTCGCGGCCGTTGACATATATCCTCACGACGGCGTCGTGGACCTCATGATTGCGCTCGGCCTCGAGGTCGTTGTACATCCAGGAATGTGTGACGCTGACCGAAATCGGCTGGCCGGACGTAATTAATGAATTCACACAGAGGACGGGCGCGACATCGACATCGGGCTGAAATTCTTCAAAGCAGCCCGTCAGGAGAATTAATGGGAGGATTATTATAAGTTTTCTCAGAATTGCCATGTGTAGGAAATTGAAGGAAGGATTGGTAAGAGGTCTACTTTCTGGAATATCGGGCGACCTAAGTTATCATAACTGCGCCTGAGTGTCACCACGTTAAGATGATTATAGGCGTTATATAGCCCGAAGGTCCAGTAGCCGCGGCTGTTGCGCACAGTACAGCCCAGGTCGAGACGGTGATAGAACGGGAGCTGGTAGTTGTTGATGGATGTCTTGAGCTCGGGCTCTTCTGAAAAGCTCATCGAACCGAATGTAGGGGATGCCCAGTTCTGTGGCATGAAAGTGATGCGGTTGCCCGAATGTCCCGTCCAGGAGGCGTTAAGCTCAACTTTGTCGTTTATCTTCCAGTTGAGCAAGATTTTGATTGTATGACGGTTGTCAAAGCGGGCCGGGAAGGTGTGGCCACCGTTCTTGTCGGCAAAAGTGCGGTCGGTCCAGCCGAGAGAGTAAGCGACATGGCCGGTGAGACGGCCGCATACTTTTTCCAACTTCAAATCCAGCCCCTTGGCCGTGCCATGGCCCGTTGTAAGACGGGCATTCCACATTTCGGTCGGCGGAATCAGATAGTACTCATCCTTGTAGTCCACAAGATTATGCATGTATTTATAATATGCCTCGGCCGAGAGACCCCAAACGCCATCTCCGAAACTAAAGTAACCGCCAAGGGACACTTTATCGGCCGTCAAGGGCCGCTCTTTCCCGGTGATGGGTAGCCACTGGTCGGTGGGCAGCGACAGGTAGCTCTGCGCAAGGCGATAGACATACTGCGTGGTGCGTGTATAGGCCGCTTTCAGGGCAAGCCTGTCGGTGGGACGCCATGAGACGGTAGCGCGGGGCGACAATCCTGCATGGGCTTTCCCGCCGATGTAAAACATGGATGCATGCAGCCCCACGTTCATCATCAGCTTGCGGGAGAGGGTCCACTCGTCCTCCACATAAGCGTTAGCCTCTCCGGCGCCGTAGTGGCTGGTTGAGTCGCGCTCGATCGTGGTTAGATTGTTGTAGCGGTAAAGGCTGCTGGTTCGCTCGGGGCGGAATATGTGGTAGGTGAAACTTCCGCCGTATCTCACTTTCATGTCCTCGCGCGGCTGCCAGTTCATGTCGCCGCGCAGGCTTATGTCGTTGATATCGTTATTGTAGGTTATGCGCACATACGACCGGTCCTCGTAGAGGGACGTCTTGAACATCTCGTCTTCCTCGCGCTTAAGGCCCGAGAAGAAGCGCGTATAGGCCAGGGTGAATTCCCCGGTGTGATTCTCACGGGGGCGCCACAACAGCCCGGCCTGGGCAACAATGTTGCCGAAGTGGAAATCATAGCGGTCATTACACAGATACCCCGACACGTTCTGCTCCTCGAAATTATCTTTAGTACCGGTCCTCAGAAGATCATCGCCATAGTAGAAGCTGACATGGCCGCGCAGTTTATCGCTGAAGCGATGGGTCACCTTGGCGTTGAAGTCCATGAAGTAGTAGTGGAATCGCACCTTTTCGCTGCTGCCTGTATTTATCAGCGCCACGATGGGAATGCTCAGCACGTCAAACCAGGAGCGACGCACGCCGGCGAGATATGTGGTCTTCTCCCCTATCGGGCCGGAAATATCAAATTCACCTGAGGTGAGGCCAAGTCGCGCGTTACCGTGATGTCCCTCGCGATAGCCGTCGCGGGTGCGCACGTCGAGGAAGGACGACAGGCGACCGTCATAACGAGCCGGAACTGATGATTTATAAAAGTCGATATAGCGGATAATTTCAGGATTGAACGCGGAGAACAAGCCAGCAAAGTGATTCACCTCGTAGAGCGGCACGTTGTCGAGCATGCACAGGTTCTCGTCGCCGTTGCCGCCGTGGACGTGCATGTCTGCAACGCCATCGACACCGCCCGAGACGCCGGGCTGCAGTTGCAACGCGCGGATCACGTCGCTCTCGCCGAAAAGAGCCGGTGCATTGATGATCTCGGTGGCCGTCAGTTTCTTCGCGCCGATTTCGGCTGTCGAAACCGCCGGCGCTTCAAGCCGGGAGGTGACGACTATCTCGTCAAGCTGATTAGGTGCATCGACGGGGAGGGCAACGCGCTCCTCACGGCGGACGGTAGCGGTGACCATGCGCCGGGGCTTCTTCTTCACGAGAATCACATCGTTGCCCTTTATCTTGAAGCCGATGTCGGTTCCCTTGAACATTTCCTTGAGCACATGCTTGAGCTCGCGGTGACGAGCATGCACGGTGACGGTCACGCCTTCGAGCAGTTCGGGCTGATAGACGAAGTTCATGCCTGTACTTGTCATGATCTCGCGGAACACCTCGGATGCCGCGCGATCGGTTGCGTCAACGCTCACCTTGCGGCACTCGGCGCTAACGGCAACTGCCAGGGCAATCAACAGAATAAAAACACGTCGCATCACTGCAAAATCACTAATTCACAATTAAG
>CAYVTB010000162.1:0-3357 GCA_964454365.1 uncultured Bacteroides sp.
GCAAGGATTTCATAGCTGAGCAGGTTCTCAGGAAAGCGGGTTGGACACCCGAAACCAAGTGCGTCGTGGGCGTGTACCGTCTTACGATGAAGTCCAACAGCGATAATTTCCGACAGTCGTCAATTCAGGGCGTGATGAAGCGCATCAAGGCCAAGGGTGCCTCCGTAATCATTTATGAGCCGACTCTCGAGGACGGCTCGACATTCTATGGCAGCCCGGTAGTCAATGATCTCGAGAAGTTCAAGGCGATGAGCGATGTTGTGATCGCCAACCGCTATGACGACGTTCTCGATGATATCAGCGCCAAAGTTTACACGCGCGATATCTTCAAGCATGATTGAAACAAGGGACAATAAAAAAACGACTCCTGAAAAAATTCAAGAGTCGCTTGATTTAGTGGCGGGGGCAGGACTCGAACCTACGACCTCTGGGTTATGAGCCCAGTGAGCTACCACTGCTCCACCCCGCGATGTTTTCGACTGCAAAGTTACGCCTTTGTACCTAACCGTGCAAGTCCTTTAACCCTTTTTAACTCGCCGGAACCTTCATCCAGGGTCTCCATTCAGGCTTTAGTCTCTGTATTGTTGACTGTTACGGCGGCGGTTGCAGGGATCTTGCGTTTGCGCTTCCCAACATTGGTAATGACCATGCCGGCGATTATAATCACCATCGCAACGATCTGTATAGGCACGATGTGGGCAATTCCCATGATAACAGACGCGATAGCGGCGACTACCGGAACGAGGTACTGATAAAGCGATACAAGTTCGCTACCTATCAGTTTGTCGGCCGGTTCAATGAGGAAATAAGAAAGGAACGTCGGGCACAGTACGATGAACGCGGCACCAAGCCAGGGCCCCGAGGGGGCAGCGCCCGTCAGGAGTTTGCTTTCAATCAAGCCGGGAAGGAGTAACAGAGCCGGGATAGCCGAGAAGAGAAATACCCATCTCAGCGAGGTCACCGGGCGATATTTGTGACTCGGACCTTCCATTATTATCAGATAGAAGGCGTAGCACACCGTTGAAGCCAGCGCAAGCAGGTCGCCCATGAGATTATGGGAGCCGCTGCCACCGCGCTCGACGATGATGACAAGGAAAGCTCCGCAGAACGACGCCGCGATGCCGAGATACTCGAGCCACGAAGGGCGAGCATGCTTGAATATAACCTGATAAAGCACGACGATCATCGGCGGCAAAGTCATGATTATCGATACGTCGATAGGGTTGGCATAGCGTAGCGAGAGATTGAACAGAAACATGAAGGAGAACAACCCTACGGCGCCTCCGAGGATGAACTGTTTCCAGTCGCCGCGGTCGATCTTTTCCTTGGGAAGGAACAGCGACACGAGCCACATTAAAATACAGCCGCCGAAAAGTCGCAGGGCTGTCACAGAATTGGCCGACATCCAGTCGGGGACAAGTTCCTTTACAACGGGAATATTGACGCCGAAAAAGATTGTCGCAAGCAGAATACAGGCATTACCTATCAGAAACGCTCCGGCGCCGGGGCGTGATGAATTTGGGGTGAGTGTTTTCATGCTTATATAACACCGCAACCCTGCAAGTGGTTGAAAAAAGCGGCGCCGGCCTGATTCCAGACGGCGCCGCCCGACGTTTCAACTATTTATTTATGAGAGCCCCGGTACCCAGTATCACTACTCGAAACAGGGGGTAGAGAGATCTGTACCGCATACTTTTCTCACACGGTACACACGAATAACAATCGCGGGAGAATTATTCCCGCCGAATATTTTTAATAAACTATAAAAAGTGTTGGATGATGTCAGTGGGTCTCATCGACGGCGCTTCATGGCATCGACGCCGGCAAGCAGCGCTTCGAGTCGTCCGCGGATATCGCGCAGTCTCATGACAGCCTCATAGCGGCGCGCTACGCCACTGGAATTGTTGCGCAGCTGGTCCTCGGCAGCCTCGAGCCTCAAGCCCTTTTCGTGGACGAGAAAGTTGATCATCCTTATCTTTTCCACGTCCTCGGGCGTGTAGAAGCGTGTTCCGCCGGCGTTGCGCCGCGGTTTGATGAGTGTGAATTTTTTCTCCCAGAAACGCAGGGTCGAGGCCGGTATAAGAAGGATTTCGGCCACCTCGCCTATGCGATAATATTTTTTGTCAAGGTCTTGCATGGCGTTGATCAGTCCATAACGTGGCCGGCATTTTCAGCCTGGCGAATCATTTCATCATACTGGGCCGGAGTGAGGTCCATAAAATAGTAGTTGACAGGGTTCTGTGGCTCGCCTCGGAATCTCACTTCGTAATGGAGGTGGGGGCCCGTTGACTTGCCGGTATTGCCTACCTTGCCGATGAGGTCTCCGCGCTTGACTTGCTGGCCGTCGCGGACGAGAATCTCCGACAGGTGGGCATAGCGGGTCATGTAGTTGTAGCCGTGATTGATTTCGACCGTGTTGCCGTAGCCGCTGCTCCAGCTGCTGTGAATGACCGTTCCATCGCCGGTCGCGTACACCGGAGTACCGATATCGGCCGAGAAGTCCATGCCGGCATGGAATCGTGTTGTCCCGTAGATAGGGTCGCGTCGATGGCCGTAGCCGCTCGCCATTGTCTTGAGATACTTTGACGAAATGGGCTGAATGGCCGGAATGTGGGTCAGGCGGTCGGCCATCTCGCCCGAGCGGGCTTTCAGGAAGTCATAAGATTTGATCTGGTTGTAGATCATCTGGTCGAGGATGTCGAGGCGGTCCGTGACGCTTTTTACAAGCTCCGCATCGCCCATTGAATCGATCTTCTCGTAGTAGCGCTGACGCTCGAGACCGGCAAAACGGTCGGCCGCCGACAGAGGCTCGGCCTGCATTATGACACGGTAAAAATTGTTGTCTCGGGCCGCGAGATCTTCCATGACCGAGATAGCTTCGTCGCTTCGTCGTTCAAGCATTTCGAGCTGGAATTCAAGCCGTTCTTTAGCTTGGCGCAGGTTGCGTTCCCGCGGGAAGTCAAATAAGAAATAAGCGCCTGCGAAAAGTCCTGTTCCGACAAGACCGCCTATCACATATTGCCTCACGGTCGACCAAAGACGCTTGCTGCGCGACGGATAGACGCGGTCGTAGGTGTCCTTGGCAGGGTTATAGCGATAGAATGTCTTTTGGCTCATGAACTTGCGCGGGTATGTTTTATGTCAGCCGGCTTTTAAAAGGGTATTATTAAACCGGCGCTTAGAGTTGCAAAATTAGCGTTTTTTGCCTAATTTTGCATGATTTTTTAGCACAAATTTTGCGGTCCCTCCGGGGCCGCCCGTAGTAAACAATACATCATACAGTCAAAATATGCTTACAGCAAAAGAATTAAGAAAGTCATTCAAGGACTTTTTCGAGTCTAAAGGACACCATATCGT
>CAYVTB010000163.1:0-3278 GCA_964454365.1 uncultured Bacteroides sp.
TCTCCTACGGCATGGTCGAGCTCCCCAGCGGCAAGATGAAGAGTCGCGAGGGCACTGTCGTCGATGCCGACGACCTGATGGCCGACATGGTCTCCGAGGCACGCCGCGTCAGCGACGAGATGGGCAAAATTCAGGGTTTCAACGACGCCGAGAAGGACGCCGTGGCCGAAATCGTGGGCCTGGGCGCTCTGAAATACTTCCTGCTCAAGGTCGACCCGCGCAAGAACATGATGTTCAATCCCGCCGAGTCGATTGACTTCAACGGCAACACGGGCCCCTTCATCCAGTATGCCTACGCGCGCATGAAATCAGTGCTCCGCAAGGCAGCCGAGGCCGGCCATGCTATCGGTGATTACAGCGGTGTGACTCCCGGCGAGCGCGAAATCGCCCTCATCCGCCGCCTGAGCGACTTCCCCTCGGTGGTCGCAGCCGCCGGTCGCACTTACTCTCCGGCCCTGATCGCCAACTATGTCTACGACCTGGTCAAGGAGTACAACCAGTTCTATCACGACTGCCCCATCCTGCGCGAGAGCGACGAGAAAGTGCTGTCGCTGCGTCTGGAGCTGACCGCAGTAACAGCCCGCACGGTCGCTGCAGCAATGGGACTCCTCGGCATCAAGGTGCCCGAAAGAATGTAAATCTCTAAACCTCATAAAACTTTTAATTATTATGGATCAATATCAAAGCTATCCTCAGCAGAATTCAGGCTACGGCGTTCAGTCGATGGTTGCATCGGCAATGAAGAAGGTCTACCTCAAGATGACGCTCGCGCTGGTAATCACCGGCTTCGTTTCATATTTCTGTGCAGCCAGTCCTGCATTCCAGGAATTTGCCCTCACCAACCGCTGGTTCATGTGGGTAATGGTCATCCTTGAACTCGGCATGGTATTCGGTATCTCGGGCGGCATCAACAAGCTGTCGGGCCCGACGGCAACCGGCCTGTTCTACCTCTTTGCAGTTGTCAACGGCCTGATGCTGGCGCCCATCTTCTGGGTCTATACCCACGCCTCCATCGCCAAGACATTCTTTATCACGGCGGGAACATTCGGCGCCATGAGCGTCTTTGGCTACACCACGGGCCAGGATCTTTCCAAGATGGGCAATATCCTGTTCATGGCACTGCTGGGCCTCATCATCGCCTCTGTAGTCAACATCTTCACCCACAGCTCGACACTCGACTGGATCATAAGCATCGCCGGCGTGATTATCTTCGTGGGTCTCACCGCCTGGGACACCCAGCAGATCAAGCGCATGGCCTCAATGATGCCCGAGTCGCAGGTAGGCCGCCTGGCCACCCTCGGTGCCCTGTCGCTGTATCTCGACTTTATTAACCTCTTCCTCTACCTGCTGCGCTTCTTCGGCGCCAGCCGTGACTGATGCTCCAGGCTTCTTCACGACTGAGCAAGTTCTGCCCGGCCTATCGCGAGCTCCTGCTTCTGGGGCTGCCGATATTGGTCGGGCAGCTTGGCAACATTGTCGTTGGATTTGCCGACAATATCATGGTGGGCCGCTACTCCACGGAAGCGCTCGCCTCGGCCTCGTTTGTGAACAACATGTTCAACGTGGCCATCTTTGCCATCATCGGCTTCACCTATGGTCTCACGCCCCTTGCCGGCGCGCTTTACGGCACCGGCCGGCTGAAGGAGACGGGCGCTCTCACCCGCCTGTCACTGTGGCTCAACATCGCTTTCTCGCTCGTGGTGCTCGTCATCATGGGAGTTGTGTATCTCAATCTCGACCGCATGGGGCAGCCCGAGGAGCTGCTGCCGTTGATTCGCCCCTACTTCATGCTTTTTTTAATCGGGCTCATCCCGGTTGCCGTGTTTAACGTGCTGGCCCAGTGGAGCTATGCCATCACCGACACGCGCCTGCCCATGTGGGTCATCCTGGGCTGCAATGTAGCCAATATCCTGGGTAACTATGCCCTCATCTACGGCCACTGGGGAGCTCAGGAAATGGGCCTCACCGGTGCCGGAATCTCGACACTTGTCAGCAGAACCGGGGGCATGGCAGTGATGCTGCTCGTGCTTCTCAAGGCGCGCCGCTACCACCCCTACCGCGAAGGATTCCTGCACACGCCCGGTCGCCGGGGAGACGTGAAGCTGCTGTGGCGCACATCGCTGCCCGTGTCGCTGCAGATGACATTTGAAAGCGGCTCCTTTACCGCCGCGGCCATCATGACCGGCTGGCTCGGAGCCATTCCGCTGGCGGCTTTCCAGATCATAGTCATCGTAGGTACGCTCGGCTTCTGTATCTATTACAGCTTAGGGTCGGCAATCACCATTAAAGTTGCCAACGCCGCCGGCACCGGTTCGCGCGCCGGGATGAGGCATTATGCCTGGGCCGGCTACCACATAATGCTGGTACTCATGACACTGTCGTCGCTGACCTTTATCTTCTTCGGCCGCAGCCTCATGGGCGTCTTTACCGATGACAGCGCCGTGCTCACGCTGGCTGCTACGCTCATTTTCCCGCTGGTGCTCTATCAGCTCGGCGATGCGACGCAGATTACCTTTGCCAACGCCCTGCGCGGTACGTCGCAGGTTATGCCCATGCTGTGGATTGCCTTTGTGAGTTACATTATCGTTGGCGTTCCCGCCACTTATCTTCTCGGTATCGCCTGGGACGGCGGCATCTACGGCATCATCCTCAGTTTCTCGGCATCCCTGTTCCTCGCGGGGGCCCTTTTCCTATATTTCTTCCTGCGCGTCACAGGGCCTAAAAAAGGAGCGTCCTGACACCTCGGGGGCATCAGGACGCCGGTCTATTCAATCATTCGATTAATTGTCGATCGAGTCTACTTCCAGGGGCTCGTTGATGATTTCGTGCCAGGGAAGGCCCTGCTTGGCGAGCTCGGCCAGGAAGGGATCCGGGTCAAATTCCTCGACGTTGTGAACGCCGGGCTTCACCCACTTGCCGGTGAGGAACATCATGGCACCGGTCATGGCGGGCACGCCGGTGGTGTAGCTCACGGCCTGGGTACCTGTCTCGCGGTAGGCTTCCTCGTGGGAGCAGTTGTTGTAGATATAGTAGGTCAGGGGCTTGCCTTCCTTGTCAAGGCCGGCTATGCGACAGCCTATCGAGGTTTCGCCGTGGTAGTTGGCGCCGAGCTCCTGGGGATTGGGCAGCACGGCCTTGAGGAACTGCAGGGGAACGATTTTGGTGCCGTTGTAGTCTATCTCGTCGATGCGGGCCATGCCGATGTCCTGAATCACGCGCAGGTGAGTGAGGTATTCCTGTCCGAAGGTCATCCAGAAGCGGGCGCGCTTGATGGTGGG
>CAYVTB010000164.1:0-3030 GCA_964454365.1 uncultured Bacteroides sp.
TTATTCAGCTTCGTCGATGGTGACGGCGCGGTCGAGAGCTACATACTTGTCGCTGCCCATGTCGCAGAGGCTGCCGTTGTTGATGGTGGCGGTCATCTGTGATTCGGGAACGCCGAGCTTCACGAGGCGGTTGTAAACGCCGTTAACACGGTTGTGACGGAGGGTAACGTTGTATTCGGGAGTACCGGTGTAGTTGTCGGCCCAGCCGGTGAGGACATACTTGGTGCTGGGGTTGGCCTTCATAACGTTGGCGATAGCTTCGAGCACGTTGTTGTCTTCGCGGGTCAGACGATAAACGTTGATGGGGTAGTAGATAGTGGCGAGGGGAGCCTTCTCTTCAACCTGCTGAACAACGGCGGGACGGTTGAGGCATTCGCGGAGCGAGTTCTCGAGTTCGTTGATGCGGGCATCGGCGGTAGCGAGGCGGGCAACAACGGCGTCGCAGTTCTGAGCGGGAGGACAAACGGGAACAACGGGAGCACTCCAGGTGCGCTGGTTGAACAGGTAGGTAAGACCGAGGTAAGCCTGAACGTCGAGGTAGGTGTGGTTACCGGGGTTTACAGCGTTGTCGATAGTGCCGTCATAAGCTGAAGCACGGAGATCGAGTGAAAGCTGAACCTGCTTGCTGAGGTTGAAGCTGTTGATGATACCTGCGCGGAGGGTGAGAACCTTGTCGTGATCGGCCCAGCCATCGGTGTTGCCGTCCTTGTTGAGGCGGTGTTCATACATCCAGTAGCCACCTGCACCACCGTAAACGATGAAGTTGTAAACGCGGTTGGGCTTGTAGCCACACCACCAGTTGGTGAGGTTGATCATTACGTCAAATGTGGGGCCGAGAGCCATTTCGCTGGTCTTGTAGTAACCGTCGGTCATGTGCTCGTTGGGGAGCCAGCCGTAAGCGTCGGCGGTGCCCATGCCTTTCATCTTCATCCAGTCTACGCCGAGACGGCCACCGATGATGGGCGAGAACCACTTACCGAAATAGAAAGACGCATTGGGAGCGAAACGATCCTTTAATGCGCGGACCTTGTCAAACTTGCTGAAGTTAACGTTGACACCACCCTGAGCAGTGATGAACCAGTTGTCTTTGAAACGGTTCATCAGGTATCCCTGATTGGTATCCTCAACGTACTGAGTTTCCTGAGCAGTCATGGCGGGAGCTGCGAGCATGGCAGCAGCGACTGCAAGTAAAGTAATCTTCTTCATAGGAAATTGAGTTTTGTTTATGGTTGAATGATGAATAATTATTTAATTTCTTGCGAAGTATAACGTTTTTCGGGCGCTAAGTTACTAAGATTAATTGATATTATAACTAAAAAAGTTAAAAAAATGTTGACGGGGATGAACAAAATTTTTTCAAAACCTCATTAATTTAACATTTCGACCCGGAAAAATTGTCACAATGCCAGCTGGGCGCGCACATGCTCATAGATGTTGGGCGCCGTGAAGCCGAATTTCTCGTCGAGAACCTTGTAGGGAGCCGAAGCGCCGAAGCGTGCCAGGCCGTAGACGCCGCCGTTGAAACCGCGGATGGCGCGGATAACCGACGGCAGGCCGGCCGTGAGGCCAAACTGGGGCACTCCATCGGGCAGAACTTCGCGACGGTAGCTGTCGGCCTGCTCGTTGAACAGCCCGATCGAGGGCATGGACACGACGCGGGCGGCGATGCCGTCGGCCTTGAGCATGGCGGCTACTTCACAGAGCAGCGACACCTCGGAGCCGTTGGCCACGAGGACCACGGCGGGATTCTCCGGATTGATCACGACATAGCCGCCGCGACGGGCGCCGGCAGCGTCGGCCAGGCGATCGCCGGTCTCCGTGGGCAGGTCGTGGATGTCCTGGCGGGTGAGGATAAGGGCTGTCGGAGTGGCGTCGTTGTGCATCGCCATGTCCCAGCACACGCTGGTCTCGGCGGCGTCGGCCGGGCGCAGGGCAAGCAGCGAGGGGCGTCCCTCGAAGTTGCGCACCTCCTCGAGGAGGCGTATCTGGGCTTCCTGCTCGATGGGCTCGTGGGTCGGGCCGTCCTCGCCCACGCGGAACGAGTCGTGGCTCCAGATATATTTCACGGGCAGTTGCATGAGAGCGGCCATGCGGATAGCCGGTTTCATGTAGTCGCTGAATACAAAGAAAGTGGCACAGGCTGCGACCAGTCCGCCGTGGAGGGCGATGCCGTTCATGATGGCGGCCATCGTCAGCTCGCTGACGCCGGCATGGAGGAAGGCTCCCGAGAAGTCGCCGGGACGGAAGGCTCCGGTAACTTTCAGGAAGGCCTCGGTCTTGTCGCTGTTGGCGAGGTCGGCCGATGACACGATCATGTTGCCCATGTGGCGTCCAAGGTAGTCGAGAACGTTGGCCGAGGCCGTGCGGGTGGCCACGTTTTCCTTGTGAACTATCGTGCGCAGGTCGATTTCAGGAATGTAACCCGAGAGCCACCGTGACAGGGTGGCTGCTTCCTCGGGATGAGCCTCGGCCCATGCCGCATGAGCCGCGCGGCGCTCGGCGACGATTTTGCGGAGTTCCTCGTTGCGGCGCTCGTAGAGCTTGCGGGTTTCCTCGAAGACAGCCCAGGGATCCTCGGGATTGCCGCCGAGATTGGTGACAGTGGCTGTAAAGTCGGCGCCGCTCTTGCTCAGGGGTTGTCCGTGGGTCGAGCACTTGCCTTCAAAGTTGGAGCCGTCGGCGGTGACACAACCCTTGCCCATGACGGTGCGGCCAAGGATGAGGGTGGGGCGCTTCACTTCCTTGTGGGCGCGAGCCAGGGCATCGTTGATAGCCGCGGGATCGTTGCCGTCGATTTCGATGACGTTCCAGCCCCAGGCGCGGTATTTCGTGGCGTAATCTTCCTCGTCGACCTCGGCTACGTCGGTCGAGAGCTGCACGCCGTTGCAGTCATAGAACATGATGAGATTGCCGAGGCCGAGATAGCCGGCGATGCGGCCGGCGCCCTGGGAAATCTCTTCCTGGATACCGCCGTCAGAGATGAAGGCATAGGTCTTGTGGGACATCCATTCGCCGAAACGAGCCACGAGG
>CAYVTB010000165.1:0-3022 GCA_964454365.1 uncultured Bacteroides sp.
CCCGCCACAACATCGGATTTATGATATTGGACGCCTTCGCTGAGGCGTCCAATATCTCTTTTACCACGGAGCGTTACGGCGACATAGGTCGCGGACGGCTGAAGAACAAGCAACTTGTCCTTCTGAAGCCTTCGACCTACATGAATCTCAGCGGATCGGCCGTGCGCTACTGGATGCAGAAAGAGAATGTTCCCCTGGAAAATATTCTTGTGCTGGTGGATGACATTGCGTTGCCTTTCGGAGCAATACGCCTCAAGACACGCGGCAGCGATGCCGGTCACAACGGCCTGAAGGACATTGCCAAGGCGCTCGGAACTGAATCTTATGCCCGCTTGAAATTCGGCATCGGAAACGACTTTCCCCGCGGCTGTCAGATCGACTATGTGCTTGGCCGCTTCACTCCCGAGCAGCAGCATGAGTTACCCGACCGCTTAAAGGTGGCTGCCGACTGCGTGGCTGAGTTTGTGCTTGCAGGGGCAGGTTCCGCGATGTGCAAGTTTAACAACAAGTAGGATTTTACGATGCCAAAGAGTGAAGTAAGAATTGACAAATGGTTATGGGCGATGCGCATTTACAAGACGCGTACTGTCGCTACAGACGCCTGCAAGAAAGGGCGAATAACCGTCAACGACGATCCTAACGCTGTTAAGCCGGCACGTCCTATCCATGTCGGAGACATAATTCATGTGCGCAAGCCGCCGGTAACCTATTCTTTCCGGGTCAAGGAGCTCACGGAAAACCGTCTCGGTGCGCGCCTTGTGCCTGAATATCTCGAGAACGTCACGCCTCAGGATCAGTATGACCTGCTTGAAGTTGTAAAGATTTCGGGCTTTGTCGACCGCCGCAAGGGCCTCGGTCGTCCCACCAAGCGCGAGGGCCGCGAGCTAGCTCGCTTCACCGACTCTTATGCAGGGGACGACGGCTGGGACTTTGACTTCGATGATATCGGCGAGGATGATTAACCGCGCCTGTATCGATCTGTTTAACAACAAGTTTATAAATATGTCTTTATATGAGATTTGACGAGCTTGATCTTGAATACGATGTGCTTGATGCCCTCGATGCAATGCATTTCGAGGAGTGCACTCCTATCCAGGAAAAAGCCATCAATGTCGTCCTTGACGGTAACGATCTGATTGCCTGTGCCCAGACAGGAACCGGCAAGACCGCCGCTTATCTGCTACCCGTAATCAACAATCTCGCAAGGGACTATGATTCTCCGCGTGATGCCGTGCGCTGTATCGTGATGGTGCCGACCCACGAGCTTGCCCAGCAGATTGATCGCCAGCTCGAGGGCTTTTCCTATTTCCTGCCGATAAGCAGCGTGGCTATACATGGCGGTACCGACGGAAAAGACTTCGCACGGCAGCAGCGCGGTCTCAAGATGGGCGCCGACATTGTCATCGCTACTCCCGGCCGTCTGCTTGCCCACATGAAGATGGGCTATGTAGACCTTTCCAAGGTGAGTGTCTTTGTCCTTGACGAGGCCGACCGCATGCTTGACATGGGTTTTTACGACGATATCTTCCAGATAGCATCACGGTTGCCGCGGGATCGCCAGACACTCATGTTCTCGGCTACGATGCCTGCCAAGATTCAGCAACTCGCCAAGACCATCCTGAATGATCCTGTCGAGGTGAAGATCGCTGTGTCAAAGCCTACGGAGAAAATCGACCAGTCAAAGGTTGTCTGCTACGAAAATAACAAGACCCCGATCCTCAAGCACCTTTTCAGGACAACATATTCACAGCGAGTGATCGTCTTTGCTTCCTCGAAACTTAAGGTTAAGGATCTCAACCGCGAGTTGCGCAAGGACGGCTGGAAGACAGGCGAGATGCACAGCGATCTGGAACAGGCTGCCCGCGAAAAGGTTATGAATGATTTCCGTGCAGGGCGAGTCGATATCCTTGTCGCCACCGATATAGTGGCCCGCGGCATCGACATTGATGACATTTCGATGGTTGTCAATTATGATGTGCCTCACGAAGCGGAGGATTATGTTCACCGCATCGGTCGCACTGCACGCGCAAATAACGACGGTAAGGCAGTGACTTTTGTCAGCGAGCGTGACCGCCGCAAATTCAAGTTTATCGAGCAGTTCCTGGGCTATGAGGTAAAGAACGAAGAAATTCCGGCCGAATTTGGCAACGGACCTGCCTACAGTTCTGATGATAAGGCCCCTGAGCGTCGCCCTCATGCTAAGGGCAAGCCGCGTAGAAACAAGCCCGGCCGCGACAAGTCGCGGAAACCCAAGGAGTCTGCATCGGCCGCTCCAGCAGTAGAAAACAACATTTCTGCCGATGCAAAGCCTGCTGCCGACGGTGCCACAAAAAGAAAAAAGCGTCGTTACTACCGCCCCAAGCGGAAGAACAACCCGCCCGAGTAGCTTTTTGAAAGGAGTCTTCCTATTTTTTAGCTAAAATTTACTGATTATAGTGTACGTTGTATGCGATAATTTTGTAAATTTGCAACCACAAGGCCCCTTAACAGCATAGTTGAGGACCGACAAATTAAAACTAACATAATTTAAAATCCAATATAACCAAATTACTCCCGACATGAAAAGAGTTTATACATTTGGTGACGGCAAGGCAGAAGGCAAGGCCGACATGAGGAACCTCCTCGGTGGCAAAGGTGCCAACCTCGCCGAAATGAACCTCCTGGGCATGCCCGTGCCTCCCGGTTTCACCATCACTACCGAAGTCTGCACCGAGTACACACAGTATGGTAAGGACGAAGTTGTAAAGCGCCTCAACGATGATGTTCACAAGGCTATCAAGCACGTTGAGACCCTCACCGGTAAAGAATTTGACAATCCTGCCAATCCCCTTCTTGTTTCCGTTCGTTCCGGCGCCCGCGCCTCGATGCCCGGTATGATGGACACCGTCCTCAATCTCGGTATGAACGACGCTACAGTTGAATCGCTCGCACAGAAGAGCGGCAATCCCCGTTTCGCTTGGGACAGCTACCGCCGTTTCGTTCAGATGTACGGCGACGTTGTGCTCGGTATGAAGCCCAAGTC
>CAYVTB010000166.1:0-2993 GCA_964454365.1 uncultured Bacteroides sp.
GGAAATTGGACGAGAGGAAAAACATTATGGTCAGAGGGGAAATATACCACTTGGGCGCGATTATACCTCCCCGGAAGTGGTATGATTGATGTTTACTATCGTGTAGGTAGGGTGAAAGAAAAGCGGGATGAAATCAATGATTTCATCCCGCTTGTGACCCCGGAGAGGCTCGAACTCTCGACCCGCTGATTAAGAGTCAGCTGCTCTACCAACTGAGCTACGGAGTCATTTGCTGCAGGGCTCTTGCCCGTTTTGCGCTGCAAAGGTAGGCTGTTTTTCTGAACTGTGCAAATCTTTTTGCAAGTTTTTTTAATTTTTTTGGAGTGAAGTCCTTTGGGGATAGTGCTAAATGCTTGTGTGACGGTGGGGTAGGGGGTATGGGGAGATTCTACTAAATGGCGGTGACTGTCTCGGTACGCGTTATCTTGTTAATGTCGAAGAGCGGCACCAGGTCAGTGGCTTTTATGGCCTCGGGTTCCGGGATGAGCCCGGCCATGAATGCCAGACGTCCTATGACGTCTTCCGGGGTGGTTTTTGATCGGATGGCCTCCAGGCTCAGGGAGCTGTCGCGCTTGGAAAGTCTTTGGCCCGCAGTGTTGCACACGAGTGGCACATGGATGTGGTCAACCTGCGGATAGCCGAGCAGGCTGCGCAGGTAATCCTGCTGGGCGACGGAAAGGAGAAGGTCGTTGCCGCGCACGATTTCGGTGATGCCCATTAAGGCGTCGTCGACAACCACGGCAAGCTGGTAGGCCCAGGCGCCGTCGGCACGCCGGAGCACGAAGTCGCCGCAGTGGGTGGCAAGATTCACGGTGCGCCGGCCGCAGAGTAGATCGTGAATCTCAAGCTCTTTGTCGGGTACGGCAAGTCTCACGGCCGCCGGTCGGGCAGGCTCTTGCCACGGGGTAGGGAGGGTAGCGGGGCGGCAATTCCCGGGATAAATGAGGCGTCCGTCGGAGGCGTGGGGCGCGTCGGTGGCATGCAGCTCGGCGCGGGTACATGTGCAGGGGTAGACCATGCCGGTAGCCTTCAGGCGTTCGAGCGCCTCGGTGTAGAGCTCCGATCGCTCGCTCTGGCTGTAGGGCCCCGAGGGGCCGCGGTTTTCGAGGCCCCCTTCGTCCCAGTCGAGACCGAGCCATGCCAGGTCATCCTCGATTACGGCAGCATATTCGCGTCTCGATCGTTGCGGGTCAAGGTCTTCTATGCGGAGTATCCATCGACCGCCGGCCGCGCGGGCTGCGAGCCACGACAGCAATGCCGTGAAAGCGTTGCCAAGGTGCATGCGCCCCGTGGGGGACGGGGCAAAGCGTCCGGTGTAGACTTGCGGAGTTTTCATCACGCCGCAAAATTACTCAACCGACGCCAACCATGCAAAAAAAATATCAGTGCCAGACAGTCATTCAGATTCTTTCTCGAGGTCTTGAATGTCATTTAACAGGTTGTCGTTCGTGCGCCGGATGTCCCTGTATAGTATTACAGCGGCTATTGCACCGATAATTCCGCCCACTATGCCGCCAAAGACGCCGCCGGTCCTGAAAGCTTGTAGTGTGTCGTCTGATATAGAGGGGGCGGTTTTGGAGGCCGCAGCCGTTAAAAATGCCCCAAGCCAGACCAGGCACACGGGTAATGCGATGCATGTCTGTATGAAGCGTTCTTTTTTCTGTCTTATGAGCAGCCTTTTGAGGTCAAAAATCGATGCTTCGCTGAACATATGAGATGGTATTCTCACCGTGCGCCGGTCGAGTGCCGAATCTATGCCTGCGATGACCAAGAATGAAATCGCGTACCATTGAGAAATGTCATATATCGCGCATAATATTGCGAAGAGAATAAAAACCACCGGCAGGGCTATCATTTCGCCGGTAACGAGCTTGTTGAGCCACGCGGCTTTGTTACGCATGACCTTGCGCATAAGTTCTTTGTTGATAATTTGCTGGGTGTCGAGCTTGCGCTTGACGGCGGCGAGTTGCTCGCGCATTATTTCGAGGTCTTCCATTATCTTTGATTTAGAGAGATTTGAGTTTTTCTTTGATTCTTACGAGCCTCACGCCTACGGCTCGGGAACTGATGCCAACGATGGCTGCAATCTCGTCGTAGGACAGATTTTCGAGCCACAGCAGCACAATGGCGCGGTCGACAGGCGCCAGGCGCGTGATGCGCTCGTGGAGCTGCTCGGTCTGGCGACTTTCCGTCGAGTCGTTTCCGATCACGTCAGGCGCGATATCCAGGGGCACGGTCTTGATGTGTTTCTTGCGCTTGTAGGATATGCAGGTGTTCATGCTCACGCGGTAGATCCACGAGCGCACGCCGGCGTCGCCCCGGAAGTCGCCATAACCGTTCCACAGGTTAATCAGCACCTCTTGAAAGAGATCGTCGGCTTCGGCCCGCGACTGAGCAAACATATAGCAAATCGTGTAGATGGTGCTCTTGTGCTCGATCACCATCTGTTCAAAATCTGCGTTCAGGTTACTTTTCATCTTTATTGTAATGCGTATATAACCATTAGACGCAGACAGGTGCCGGAAAACTACACCGTTCAGAAAAAAAATGTCCCCTGCGCGGTGGCCGCCCGGGTCGCCCGTATGTTATAGATGCTTTCTTTGATTAAAAATTTGTGCAAAGGTTTGGTTGTGAACAAAATAATTCGTAACTTTGCAGCGAAATAAAAGGCTCTGAGCGCTTCTGCGGTTGCTAATTTATTAAGGATTAGCAATTTGCGGGGTGTGTTTAGGGTGTTTTAGAATGAGATAGAAAACGAACAAACTAAGAGAAATAAACTAAGTACAAACTAAAAAACTAAGATGCCTACTATTCAGCAATTAGTAAGAAAAGGACGCGTGGCTCTGGTTGACAAATCAAAGTCTCCCGCGCTTGACTCATGCCCGCAGCGTCGCGGCGTGTGTGTCCGCGTGTACACCACCACGCCTAAGAAGCCTAACTCGGCAATGCGTAAAGTCGCTCGTGTGCGCCTCACCAACGGTAAGGAAGTTAAC
>CAYVTB010000167.1:0-2981 GCA_964454365.1 uncultured Bacteroides sp.
TTCAGGCCAGCAGGCTCTCGACCGCTTCGCCCAGATGATGATCGAGCGTATGGAGCGGATGAAGGGCTCACTTCGGTGAATTCCACTGTCTCCGCCTGCCGGTCTTCTTCCTCTTCCATCGTCCGGAAGCCCATCGAGATCTCCGGCGCATAGATCCTCTGCCAGAAGGCTGCCGCGCGGTAGGTGAGCATCAGCATCGGCATCGTCACCCATTTCGACCCGTCTTTGGTGTACCACCCTTCTTTTATCGCCATCTCTATGGTCACCGCATCGCTCTCCAGTATCTCGCCCGTGGCTTTGTCCGTGGCATATGCCACACACTCCCAGTTCTCGATGCCGGTGGCGTCGAATTCCATCACTTTCGTGGTCTTGTGCTTTTTCTCCGGATCATACTCCAGCCCGTTGTATTTCACTTTCCCCCCTAACTTGCCGAGTAGGCGCTTCCGGTATCGCAGGGTGGTGAAGCGTCCGCTGGTGTTGATGGTCGCTATCAGGAATTTCGACGACCACGACGGATTGCCGTTCACTATATACAGGTTCTGCATCACCGACAGCGCCGGAAGGTTCATCCTGTATGCCAGGTCAAGCGCTATTATGCAGTTGCCGATGTTGCCCCGGTAGCTCGTCGGCACGATGGTCGACTCGGCATAGGGTTTCGCGCTACGCTGCATCGACTCGAACTGCCGCTGTATCTGCCCGGCGGCTGACGCGTTGTATTCGGCATTCGACTGTGTCTGCATCAGCTGCAGCCGAAGGTTGGCTACCTGTATCTCCTGGCTCAGCGCCGTTTCCTCGCTCTTTGCGGTGGTGGTGTTGTCGTTGCTCATATCTATGGTCTGTTTTATGTTAGTTTTCGCTTCACGGTGTCTCATAGGGTCGATTTCCAGAAGCGCATAAGCTCGCTTCCCATGTAGAAGCGCATCGGACGACCTTTGCGGCGGAACCCGCATTTTATCATTCCCGCCTCGGTGTACTGCCGCAGGGTGTTGCGGTGGATGCCCAGCAGCTTCGCTGCCATCCCTATCGGGTAACGCCCCGTCGGGCTTACGTTCGGTTCTAATTCTGTCAACATTGTAGGACTGTTTTTTTAAGGGTTAGTATTCGTGTTAACTCTTGGTGACCGGTGCGGGAATCGAACCCGCGTCTACCTTTCCCGGTCATGGACGGCAGCGTCTCACGACGATGCCGTTGCAAAAGAACTAAGTAAATAACCAAATCTGTACCATGTCCAATTCAATCGTGCCGGCGCTTCACAGCATGGCACTCAACCGTGGTACTCTCCTTCTACATACATATCATGAATCATTACCAACACTTACATCAATATGCAGTACGGTTCAGGCTCAATGTCCAGCTGCCGTCGGTTCCCCGGCTGCTGTAACACCGGCGTCCGCCCGTCATCAGCAGCTGCATCGCCGTGCCTAATTCCTCGGCGGCTACCCGCACCGTGCTCACGGCGCCGCTCGCCAGTTGCGCTATCCGCGCGCTCAATTCTGTCTTTTCCATACCTGTCTGTTTATTTGAGCCCGGTTATGTCTTTGAATGTGATGGTCGGTCGCGCTGCCGTCCCGCCCGACCAGGTCTGAAACCTTCGTCCAGTCACCATCTCTACCTGAACTTTTGTCGATCGAGCCGACAACAGCTCGCTGCGGTCTCGCAACTCAAAGGTCTTTTCTCCCCCTGCCGGTATCGAACGGATCGCCTCCCGGGTCACACTCGCTTGCCTGCGACAATCTTTCCTGTTTACCTTCCTTGATTCCATATCTTTTACGTTGCTTATTAATTCATTACTTCATTTTTTTGTGACCAAGAAAAACCGTCGTATATTTGCATGTGGTTTATGTTGCGGTTGGAGTGCAAACTTCCGGCGGCTCTTCTTTTGTCCTACGTATGCGAGAGCTGTATCGCTTTCGACTGCAAAGATATGTTGAAATTTCAACATTCAAAGATAAACAGTGTTGTTTTTTCAACGCTTTAACAATAATTAAGATTAAAGAATATGCTACGAAATGTGAACACTGCTATAAATGAAAGAATTAAGCAGATACTATCCGAAGTATTCAATGGAAATGTTTCCGCAATGTCTAAAGCTACATCCATCAATAGGAATACGCTTAACAGTATCATTGGAGGGAAAGAGGTAACGCCTGGATATGATGTTTTAAGGCGAATTGTTGAATTGCCAACACCTCAGATTGATATTGATTGGCTACTAACGGGAAATGGTGAAATGTACGTCAGTGATGAGAAACCGGAGATCAGTTACTCGGAGGGGGTGCCTTACTATGATGAGGACTTTGTGCTCGGTTTCAACGAAATCGGCTTCCCTTTCTCCGAGAACCCTACGTTCCTGGTCAATATGCCTAAATACCGAAACGCTACTCTCTGGTGCAATGTAACCGGCGATTCCATGCAACCCGAAATATGGAGCGGAGATGTCGTCGCGCTCCAGCTCATCGAGGATCACTCGTTCCTCCTTTATGGCGATGTCTACGCTTTCGTAACCACCAACGGTCTGCGAACCATCAAACGTCTCGGCAAAAGCCCCGAAAAAGACTGCTACCGGCTTGTTCCGACTAATACCGATTACGACGCCCAGGACCTCCCGCGGCGAATGATCCTCCGCGTCTTCCGCGTCCTCGGCAGCCTCCACTCCTTCTGACCTCCCCACTCTCCGAGAATTTTTCATTATATTGCATCCTCAATCCCATGGACTTTCCCGCCACACCCTCATCAAAGACTTACGCGCCCACGGCTGGAGGTAAAAAATAGCCTGCAAAACCCAAGCCTCAACTCCTCCACCTGCAAAAAACCTGCAATAAAATAACCCCAACACTTATAACCAACTAACAATCAATAACTAACTGTCATTCCGAGAAGCTTCTCAAACTGTATCGCCTCCACGATATAGGGCTTGAGGCGTTTGTGATAGCCATGAACCGATGCCTGGGCTGTCACACGCTTGCGTATGAAATCGTCCC
>CAYVTB010000168.1:0-2936 GCA_964454365.1 uncultured Bacteroides sp.
CGTCGTACACGAGGTCGTCGGTGCTGTAGAGGGGAAAGTCATCGTCAAAGATGAAGTCGAACATGGAGAGGTGTTGTATTAGATTAAGGTGGTTGAAGATTTACGTGGCAAAGGTACAATATAAATTGCATAAATGCAAATAATTTTATTGATTTTTCACCCGGAGACAAAGTTTTTTTCGGAGGGGGTATAAGGTCCTTAGGGTCCTTAAGGTTTTTAAGGTCCCTAAGGAGGGGTGGCGAGCATTATATCGCATCTACGATGCTCTTTTTTTGGAGTGGTTGGCTGCCTCAGGCGCAAGCTGCCTGGGGTTCACGATTATCAGCACATCTCCGATGTGCAATTTACGGCGGCCGCTGCGCGCCATTATCGTAGGGGAATTGGGTAGTGGTGAACTTTCGGGGAGGGTTGAGGGTTATATAATTTATAGTATAAAATTCTGCTGTTTTAAATAGATTATTAACAATAAAAACAATATAACACCTATGAAACTTTCACGCCTCTCAGTTCTCGCCGTGGCACTTGCCGCAATGGCTCCCGCCGCTTATCCTTGTTCCCGCGTAGTTTTCCGCGGCGACAGCACAGATATCGTCATGGTCGGTCGTACACTCGACTGGCGCACGCCTATTCCTACCAACCTCTATGTTTATCCTGCCGGTATGTCCAAGGTGAGTATGCCCGAAGGCCCCCGCTTTGAATGGACTTCAAAGTATGGCTCGGTTCTCGCTGTAGGTTATGACGGCGGCGTGACCGAGGGTATGAATGAAAAGGGACTTGTGATCAACGGCCTTTTCTGCCGCGGCTCGGAATATCGCGAGGCAGTGCAGGGTTCAAATACCCCGGTAATGTCTCTGGCGGTAATCGTAAGTTATTTCCTTGATAATTTTTCTACGGTTGACGAAGTCGAAAACTTCCTGAATACGACTGATTTCGGTATTTCAGGCAAAACTTTTGACGGCGGCACTGTCTCGCTTCTACACTGGGGTTTCACCGACCGCGAGGGCAACACCCTTGTGATGGAATTTGAGGGCGGCAAGCTTAACATCTACCGTTCAAAGGACTATCAGGTACTTACCAACAATCCTACATTCCCTGAAATGCTCGCTATCGACGGATACTGGAACGAAGTTGGCGGCATGAATATGCTTCCCGGCGGCGTGCGCTCGTCTGACCGCTTCGTACGCGCTTCCTACTTTATCCACCATGTACCTGTAACGGGCGTGGATTCTGACCGCGCACTCGTGGAACTGAACACTATCATCGACAATGTTGCAGTTCCTTCGGGCTATGAGATTCCCGGGCAGCCCAACCTGTCGTCGACCCAGTGGCGCAGTATCAGCGATGTAAACCGCATGCGCTACTACTTCAAGATGGCCGATTCGCCCTCGCTGTTCTACATCGACCTCGGCACCCTGATGCTGCGTCCCGGTTCGCCCGTGCTGAAGCTTGACACCTCTGACACTTCCAACTATTTCCAGTGTGTCAACAACAAGCTTAAGGTCTCGGCGCCCTTTACCCCCATGTATTAATATTGCTCCCAATACACAAGAATAAAGCAGGCGTGTCAAACTTGAATTTGACACGCCTGCTCTTTGTATCAGCCTATTATGTCACCATCTTCTCGGGCCACGAGGTCGGCGCGGACCGTTACCGCGGCTTTTGCGCAGGGCGGCCGAGCCCTCGCGCAAGTTCAAGCCCTTGTAGGCATCGTCGAGCATCTTGGCCTTGACATCTATCGTGGGGCTAAGAGGCCGACCCTCAGCCGCGAGATTGTGGGACAGCAGCCACTCATAGAAATAGGACATATATAATATGCGCTCGTGCTGCCGGTGATCGAGACCTTTTACGCGCGAATATGCTATTCTCAAGCCATCGGCCTTGCGGATATTCTTTACCATGTCGTCCGTGCGGTAAATCGCCTCTTCCCTGTCTTTCAGGCCACGGATGACCCACAGCGGGACCTGGCTTAACGCAGCAGGATTGCCAGCGGTCAATCCTCCGGCCAGTATTATAGCGGCGGAAAATCTGTCGGGGTGAGCGGCGACCATGTCGGCGACGCCGTTACCACCCATACTCATACCGATAGCATAAACGCGATTTGTATCGACATTGCAACTGTCAATAACATATCGGATGTCCTTCATCACTTTCTCCACGTCCCACTTGTCCCCGGTAGCCTGCGGAGCCAGCACGATGGCGTCAACATTCATTCCGGACTGAATCGCATCAATCGTGCCGAAATGATCCACATCCTGAAGATTCTTACCCGAAGCGCCACGGCTATGCAGCGAGACTATGAGAGGCGCGGGAGAGACTACTGAATCGGGGATGAACAATACAAAGTCGTAACCGCCTGCAACTTCATCTTTATGAAATGTCACCTCGGCAGAAAGGCTCAGGCACATGCCCAAAGCCGCTAAAAGACTAATGAATTTACGCATAAGATCAGCTTTATAATATTTGGACAATCATTCGCAGCCAAAGTTTAATATAAGAATGGACGATGCCGTGTATCTGTAGGGACAGCGGTAACTCTTGGCCCGCTCATTTTTATTTTATATCTTTGCGGCACGAATATTAGGATTCAAAATAGATTATATGAAAATCAGTAACCGCGTCAAGCGCAATATTTCATTTGTTCTTCTTCTGATAGGTATAGCGTGTACAGTAGCCCGAATATGGACCGTAGTTGTTACTCCGACATCCGGTCAGGCATGGTTTGAGCTCTTCGGTATCGTTGTCATCACATATCTCTGCCTTGACAGATTTTTAGAGCTTCAGGACCGCCTGAAGCGTGGTATCAAATCGGGCACGAAATAAAAACCGGAATAATCGCCGTTAACGAAACAGGCCGCATCTCGATTGATGCGGCCTGTTTCGTGTGTGATTCGCACAGGATTCAAACCTGTAACCTTCTGATCCGTAGTCAGATGCTC
>CAYVTB010000169.1:0-2898 GCA_964454365.1 uncultured Bacteroides sp.
GGCCGAAGTCGTTGGGCGCGTAAGTACCGACCTTTGACGTTATCACATGGCCGTCCCGCACGAAGTTACCTTCGCCCGGCTTGAAGTTGGCATAGAAGCAGCCTTTGTCACCGCTCAGGGCCAGGTCGCCGTCCCAGGGATAGATGTTGTCGTCAACGCCTGCGCGGGCTGCGTACTCCCACTCGGCCTCGGTCGGCAAGCGATAGGGTTCAACATAGATGCCCTCCTTGCCGAGCGAGCGACGCAGGAAGTCCGTGCGCCAGTTGGCAAAGGCATTGGCCTGCTCCCAGCTCACGCCTACGACGGGATAATCCGTGTAGCCGCCGTGCGAGAAGTAGAGGCGCACATAGGGCTCATTGTAAGAATTCTCGAAGTCGTTGACCCAGGCTGTGGTGTCGGGATATACATTAACAATATAAGTGTTCAGGAAGTCATAGTCCCCGGTGAGACGGCGGTTGATGGTCTGGCGCACGATTTCGCCGGCATCATTGATATAGGCCGTATCCTTGGAGATCGTGGGGTTCTCGGTAGCCACGGCGCGGTCGGTGTTGTAATCGCGGCGAGCCGGGTCTAGACGGTTGCGGCGGCGGGCGGCCTCCGTGTGGTTATACACTTCGTAGCGGTAGTTGAGCTGAGTGCCGTCGAGCTCCCTCACGCCGGTGATGGGATTGGTGCGGTAGACGCTCTCGATGGCGCGCAGCTCATCCTCGTTGGGGTTGCGCCAGGGGATAGGCTTGCTCCAGTTGAGGCGGGGCTTGATGGGGTTACCTTCGCGGTCTTCCTCGATGCGGAAGTCTTCGTTGCCGCCATACTGCGGATCGGCAAGGCGCTCGCGGATGATCGAGTCGCGCACCCAGAAGACAAACTGCTTGTACTTGCCGTTGGTGATTTCGGTTTCATCCATCCAAAAGCCGTCGACCGAGATGCCGCGGGCATCGGCTGTGAGATTCCATGCCGAGTCGGGCTTGGAGACACCTACCTTCATGGAGCCACGGTCCACCAGGACCATGCCGTAGGGGGTAGGCTCGGCCCAGGACGTACCGCCCACGCCGGTGACTTCACCGCCTGCCGAGGAATGGCTCCCTGCGGCGCACGACGACAGCGCCAGGGTTATCACGGCGCTGATCAAAAATATTTTAGCGAAATTGTTCATTGTCACAATTTAGTTCAATTTACATTATGCGGATGCTTTTATGTCGATTTCGGTTCTTGTCGCCCAGGTCGAGCTTGAGCGAGTAGCCCACGACTATCTCATGGCTTCCCGAGGATGCCGAGTGAATCGCCGAGGTCGCGTAGTCATAGCTGTAACCGACATAGAAATTCTTGATCTCGGCCGCTATCGTGGCGACGATGGCATCGTTCCACCGGTATCCGACACCGAAGCTCAGGAAGCGGTTGTAACGCGCGCGGGCCGTGATCTCGGCCGTCGTGAACGTGAAATCGCTCTTGACCATCAGCGACGGGACTAATTCAAATAACGTGTTTTTTACCGGAATATTGCATCCGGCCATAAAATATAAAGTGCGGGCAGCCTTGAATTCATAGATAAGCTCGTCGCTGCCGCTGCCGCCGTTCTCGCCGCCCATCTTGATTGTCGGCGAGGTTAAATGCGTGACCGACAGGCCTGCATGCCAGTTCTTGCGCTGATACCACACGCCCGCGCCGAGGTCAAAAGCCGTACCGTGGAGGTCAGTCGTCGGGATGCCCTCGTCAGAGCCCTGATGGTAGTCGTCGCCGTCGGGAAGGAACACTTCCGAGCCCTTGAAATGCTGGTCATACATGCCCGGCTGCAGAGCCACTGTAAACTCTCCGCCCAGCTTCTTAAACTTGAAACCGATCTGGGCGCTCAGGTTGAGGCTCTTGTAGAGACCGGCGCTTTCCTGTTGCATCACCAGGCCCGCGGCAAAGCGGCGGTCGATGAACTTGAAAGGCATGTCGCCGGTGAGAAGGAACGTCTGGGGCGCGTTGTCGATGCCCACCCATTGCAGGCGACCCGCGCCGCGCAGGCGCAGGTAATCCGTCTGGCCGGCTGCCGCGGGATTATACAGCGTCGGCACCTCGTAGTACTGCGAGAACTGGGCGTCGGTCTGCGCCCTCAGCGCGGGTGCCACCGCCAGCAGTGCCACACCTATTATAAATCTTATCTTTGACATTCCTTTACTCAAAATAGAAAGTAAACACAATCATCTTGGACGTCGCCTTCGTGAGCGATTGAGTGAATTTCAGCCGTCCCGGGTCATCGGCCAGGTCGGGACGGTCGTGCTGCAGCATGTCGGGCAGCCCCAGGCAGAATTTCACCTCGGGAATAAACTTAAAATAAGGCAGATAGAAATCACAGCCAAAGCCAATCGAGAGAAAGAAATCGGTCGACTTGAGCTTCAGCAGGTCGGTGCGCTTCTTGGCCACGTCAAAGGCCGGCATCACGCCTGCCGTTACATAAGGACGCGCGTTGCGCACTCGCGTGGCCGCATATTTCAGGTCGAGGGGCAGCACGACGTAGGTCGACTTGATGTTCTGGCGCTGAGTGGCCCCGGTTTTAACCTCGCGGAAGTGGATATCGCGGCTGCCAAACATCATTCCCGGCGAGAAACGCAACGAGAAATAGTTGTTGAGTCTCAGGGCGACCAGGCCCGTCACGGAAAAACCGGGCTGATAATTGACCTGGTCGGCACGCCACTGCTCGCCCTCCTCGGTAATGAAACCGTTGTGGGTGAAGCGCAGGTCCTCGACATGTGTTCCGATCGAGAAACCGAGGTGCCAGCGGCGCAGGTCGGCATAGGGGCGATTCTCAAGCTTATCGTTGAGACGGCGCGCCTGTGCCTCGACGGCACCCGCGAGCGCCATGACAAGCATTGCAATTATGATAGCTGTCTTTTTCATCATAGCTATAACGCAATC
>CAYVTB010000170.1:0-2727 GCA_964454365.1 uncultured Bacteroides sp.
AACCGGAAGACGGAAGAAATCATCAAGTCTCTGAAGGATAAGGATAAAGTAAAGGTCCTGTTTGTGTGTCTCGGTAACATCTGCCGGTCGCCGGCGGCCGAGGGCATCATGCGCGAAATCGTGGAGCGCAACGGCGAGGCATCGCGCTGGGAGATAGACTCGGCCGGCATCGGCAACTGGCACGCCGGCCAGCTCCCCGACAACCGCATGCGCGTCCATGCCCGTCGTCGCGGCCTTGAGCTGGACCACCGTGCTCGCCAGGTGCGCGAGAGCGACTTCGACGATTTCGATCTCATCATCGGAATGGACTCGGACAACATCGCCGACCTGCACGAGCTTGCTCCGTCGCCCGAGGCAGCCGAGCGCATCGTGCCGATGAACCGCTGGATGGGCGGCATCGCGAGTCGCTATGACCACGTTCCCGACCCGTACTACGAGGGAGCCGAGGGCTTTGAACTGGTTCTCGACCTGCTGCAGGACGCCCTTGAAAAACTCTTTGACGAGGCAAGAGGCAGAAAAATATCATAAACTGCGGTTAAAAGTTGTAAAATCACTTTGTCACTCGCGCCGAAGGTCGTAAATTTACATCCATAAACAGATATTCTAATGATCGAAGCAAGAGGAATTGTAAAGAAATTCGGTAACCTCGAAGTACTCAAGGGCATAGACATCAGTGTGCGCAAGGGCGCCGTAACCTCCATCGTAGGACCCAGCGGAGCCGGAAAGACCACCCTGCTCCAAGTTCTCGGAACGCTGATACGCCCCGACGAAGGGACTGTCAAATACAAGAAAAAGAATGTTTTTGACATGAACGACAAGGCCCTGTCCCAGTTCCGCTGCGAGAACATCGGTTTTGTCTTCCAGATGCACCGCCTGCTCCCCGAGTTTTCCCTGCTGGAAAACGTCGCGATGCCGGCCCTCATCGGCGGTACCCCTCGCCACGAGGCTATGGAAAAAGCCCGCAAGCTTCTTGAATATCTGGGCCTCGAAGGGCGCGCTACACATCGCCCCTCGCAGCTCTCGGGCGGCGAGTGCCAGCGCGGTGCCGTGGCACGAGCACTGATCAACAAGCCCGACGTGATTCTCGCCGACGAGCCTTCGGGCAGCCTTGACTCGCAGAACCGCATGGAACTCCACAAGCTGTTCTTTGACCTGCGCGACGAGATGGAGGCGACTTTCCTTATCGTGACACACGATGAAAACCTCGCTGCCGATTCCGACACGGTAATCAGCATGGCCGACGGCTTGATCACCGACACCTACGACATGGACAACGCCCAGCTAATCTGACACACAATTAATCTTAAGCATAAGCAATTAACCGAAAAATGAAAAAAATCAACTTATCGGGCCTTCTGGCCGTGCTCCTCACAGCGGTCCTCGCAACCGCCTGCAACAGCAAGGGCAGCGACTATGTGGAGACCTTCATGGCATTTGCCACTCTTGAAAACACAACCGACAAGGGATGCACCTTCACCACCCAGGAAGGCGCCGAGACTCCCGTGGTGACATTCACGTCACCCGTAGAACTTAAGAACGACGTCTATCCCGTGGGTAACCGCTATATCATAGGCTACACCAACGAGTCAAACGAGCGCTTCCACAGCGGCCCCATCGACCTTGTAATGGTCATGAATGTCGCCAACGGCAAGATCGAGAGCGCCACCCCCGAGGCCATTGTATCGGTTACGACCGATCCCCTGAATCCCACTCTCATCACCCGCACGGGCAAGTGGCTCAACGTCGAGGCTACCGCCCCGATACAGCTCGGTCCCTCGCAGTTTGGTCTCTATGTCGACCGCACTACCGAGGATGACGAAATGCCCGACGTCTACCTCGGCTTTGTCACCGACAACACCGGCAGCCCCACGCGCCAGTTCTACGGCTCGTTCAGCCTCGATCCCCTCTGGTCCAAGGATAGCTGCCGCGGCATCCGTCTCCACTTCAAGCTCAACGGCAAGGAGGAAACAATCGAATATCTCAAAGCCTCGGAACTATAATCGTCCTCAGGCTGACTTTTATAATAATTTTCAAAACCCATAATAAGAAAATGGAAAACAAGAAAGAACTCAAAATCGAACTCTCGCCCGAAGTGGCAACCGGTCTCTATAGCAACCTCGCCGTCATCTCCCACTCGGCCCAGGAATTCTACCTCGACTTCGTATCGGTAGCCCCCAACATGCCCCAGGCCAAGGTGCTCTCACGCATCATCATGACCCCCGAGAACGCCAAGAACCTGCTCTTTGCCCTCCGCGACAATGTGACCAAGTATGAGCAGACCTTCGGCGAAATCGAGCGCAAGACCCCCAAGGGCGGCAAGGGCGAAATTCCCAACCCCTTCCAGGCCTGATAACTCAGACAACCAAGCTAAACATTCAAGCGCCGCCACCCGGCGGCGCTATCTTTAAACCCTATCAAAACTGACTACCATGGTATCGAACAACGACCTGTGCATATACAACTCTATGTCGCGCACCAAGGAGCTTTTCAAGCCGCTCCACGAGGGCTTCGTGGGGATGTATGTGTGTGGCCCGACAGTCTATGGCGACGGCCACCTGGGGCATGCCCGCCCGGCTATCACCTTTGACGTGCTCTACCGCTACCTTAAGCATCTCGGCTACAAGGTGCGCTATGTGCGTAACGTCACCGACGTGGGCCACCTGGAACACGATGCCGACGAGGGCGAGGACAAGATAGCCAAGAAGGCACGCCTCGAGCAGCTCGAAC
>CAYVTB010000171.1:0-2715 GCA_964454365.1 uncultured Bacteroides sp.
GAGTATTCCGGCTGCCGCGTTCATTATTTATTTACGAGTTTCTTGCGTTCCTCGGCGGGGATTGCCTCGTTCATAGCCTTGACGATTTCAAGCACCTTTTCGCCGAAATCCTTGCGCAGGGAAGCGTAGGCTTTCTTGTAGTATTCGCGACGGGCTTTCTTGTAGGCGTTGCTGTCCTTGGCAAAGTCGTGCTTAACCTTGTCGAACGACACCGACACGCGGTCGCAGGCATTAACCTGGAGCAATGCAATTTCGCAGAGAATCTTGTTTACAGTTTCGCGATCGACACCGTCAAGATAGATGGATGCAATTAAGAATTCGTCTGCAAGTTCGCCGCACACGGCCGCGATACGTTTTTTGAGCTGTCGTTTGTTTGCCATTTCTTTAGTATTTAGGGGTTATGGGTAGTATTTCAAATTATAGAGAGTCGGTGATATATTTTTTCAACGCGGCATACGAGGGGGCCATTTTAACTGCCGGAGCCGGTTTTGACATAAAACGCGTAAACTGCAGCGGGAGTTCGACGACACGGCCGGTAACGGCGGTCATCGTGTCAAGCGACTTGGCGGGATGGGCCGTTGCGAGCACTACGACGGGCATGGCGGCCGGCGCGACTGCACGGGCAGCCGCCATGGCAACCGCTGTGTGGGGATCGACGGTGTAGCCCTCCGTTTTCAGGCAATTGTTAATAGTCTTCTCGATAGCATCATCGTCGACAGTATAAGCGCTGATATCCCGCGCCATCGCAGCCATATCGCCATTGTATAATTTTTCCAGGCGAGGCAGGTTGACCGGGTAACCCGAGTCCATGGCACTGGCCAGAGTGGGACGAGCCGTGCGGTTGAGGCGCGAGCGGTCGATCTCGCCTTTCAGCAAGCGGGCAAAGTCGTCGTTGGCATTGCAGCCGGCCACTATCTTGCCCATGGGCAGCCCCATGCGGCGAGCCATCACTGCGGCCGTGAGATTGCTCAGATTGGCACAGGGAACCGAGACAGTGAACCCGTCGGCCTTGTCTCCGATCTCGCTTCTTAAGCGGGCGTAGGCGTGGAAAAAGAATACTATCTGAGGCAGGATTCTCAGAATGTTCTGGGTGTTGGCGCTAATGCAAGGGTTTGTCGTGTCCTCCACGGCCTCGCGCGCCATCTTCTTGCACTGGCTTATGTTTCCGGCGACCTCGATGGGATGTACATTGGAAGCGGCGGTAGTGAACTGGGCCTGCTGGGCGCGGCTCAAGGTTCCGCGGGGGAAAAGCACGAGCACCTCGATATCGCTGATGCCCGAAAGGGCGTTGGCGACGGCTCCCCCGGTGTTGCCGGTGGTTGCTACAACGACATTAGTCTTGCGGTTGCTGCGGAAACGGTCAACGAGCGCCGCGAGAAAACGCGCGCCGGCGTCCTTGAAGGCCATCGTGGGGCCGTGGAAAAGTTCCAGAACGTGCTCGCCGCCGCTCAGCGTTAGCAGGGGGATAGGAAAGTTAAATGTCTTTTCTACAATATCTTTCAGGACGGCAGGGTCGACATCGTCGCGCAACAATGAAGACAACACCACATAGGCTATCTCCGTGAGACTCATCTCGTCGATGTTGTTGAAGTAGGCCCGGGGGAGCATTGGTAGCCGCTCGGGGAGCCACAGCTCGCCGGGCACTGCATAACAATCCTCAACTGCCTGTCGCAGGCTTCCGGTCTTGGTTCCGTCTGTCGTGATATATCGCATGGTGCTTTGCTCATTAGTGACATGGTCACAACGCAAAGTTAGCGATATTTTTATTTAAAATCAAATTCCCCGGAAATAATCCGGGGAATTTCTGCGCGGGCTGCTGTCTCACAGCAGCAATTAAAACTTATAAATCGTATAAGGCGAATAAAGCTTGGGAGTGTATAAAGACAAAGCGGCGTCGCGAAGAGTGGTGAGCTTCTCGCGACGCCGCTATTATAACCTGCCGACTTGCAGGGGTGGAGCACCGATTGAATTGAAAATGTAAAATTTAAAATTTTCACCCGGAGGCAAAGTGTCGCTGCGCGGTGACGGTGGTCCGGAGCGGGACGCGGAAATTGAAAATTTAGAATTTTCTTCACCCGGGTACCATGGGCGCTCGGCGGCTCGCTCTTATATGTAGCCTGCTACATATCTTTGGCCCCTCGGCAGGCTTACACTCCCGCACCAGGGCTGTTTTCGTTGTGTTCATCATGTTAAGTGTTCGCTGCAAATCTTCAACCTCTATCAAAGGAGGACCGCGGGGAGAAAGGGAAATTAAAAATTGAAAATTTAAAATTGACAATTTAATTTCTTCACCCGGAGACAAAGCGCCGCTGCGCGGCGGTGGTTGAGGGGGAGGGGCGGGATCTATGTGGAGGAAGAGGCGGCGGGCGCGCTCGCGCTGCTTCTGACGGCGCTTGGCGGCCTTGGCTATGATGGCCAGGCGGGCACGGCGCGCTTCGCGGGCGACACGACGTGCTTCCTCGCGGGCGCAGCGCTCGCGCCAGGCGGGGACTTCGGGCGGACAGAAGCCTTCCTCGACAATCTCGGTGCCCTCGCAGTAGCCGTCGATGTACTCGATGCGGTCGTAGTGAACGCGGATGTGGGCACCGCCCCAGGGGAAGTCAACGTAGAACTGACCGCTACCCTGATCGACGATGCCGCGCACGACGGCAGGGAAGTGAATCATGGCGATCAGGCGACGGCGGTAGTAGATGCCGACATGGTACATGTAGGTGC
>CAYVTB010000172.1:0-2441 GCA_964454365.1 uncultured Bacteroides sp.
TCACCGAGCCCACTCCCACCTTCTCGGCTTGCTTCGGCCAGGCATTCCTCGAACTGCACCCCACCAAGTATGCCGAAGAACTCGTTAAGCGCATGCAGGAAAGCGGTGCCAAGGCTTATCTCGTGAACACCGGCTGGAACGGTACAGGCAAGCGTATCTCCATCAAGGATACCCGCGGTATCATCGACGCTATCCTTGACGGTGCTATCCTGTCGGCTCCCACCAAGGAACTGCCCATCTTCGACTTCGAGATTCCTACCGAACTTCCCGGTGTTGATCCCAAGATCCTCGATCCCCGCGACACCTATGCTAACCCCGAAGAGTGGTATGCAAAGGCCAAGGATCTCGCCGAGCGCTTCATCAAGAACTTCAAGAAATACGAAAACAATGCCGCCGGCAAGGCTCTCGTAGCTGCCGGTCCCCACATCGACTGATTCTTTCTCCGATGAATAGAAAAGGCGTCCTTCCCCGCGAAGGACGCCTTTTTAGTTATCCGGTGTGACGAGCCGAGATTACATCACCAGGGCTTCGGGGGGATTGATGAGGTAGAGGTGGGAGGTGGCGCGGGTGACGGCGGTGTAGAGCCAGCGGTAAAACTCGGGGCCGGCCATTTCAGGGGGGATATAGCTGAGGTCGACGAGCACGTTGCGCCACTGGCCGCCCTGGGCCTTGTGGCAGGTGACAGCGTAGGCATATTTCATCTGCAGGGCGTTCCAGTAGGGGGACGTCTGCATGGCCTTGATGCGGTCCTGATGGGAGGACTCGGGCGCGTGCAGGTCGGGGTCGGCATAGACCCCTTCGTAGAGGGCTGTGTAGCTTTCCCTGTCGAGGCTCACGGCCGGCGATGCAAGGCAGTCGAGAACGATCTTGGCCGTGAATTCACCGTTGTCGGTACCCGGGACGGCGAAGGTGACGTCGGCAAAGCGCAGGCCGTAGCGGATTTCAGTACCCACCACGCGACGTACTTCCAGAATCTCGCCGTTGGCGATGAAGTCGAGACCTTTCACGCCCTTGGTCCAGAAATAATTGTTCTTGGCGGCTATCATCAGGTCGCCGGGTACCAGTTCCTCCTCGTGATACAGGACGGTGGCGCGGATGCCGCGGTTGAAATCGACAGCCGAGCGGTTGGAGCGTGTGATTACGATAGATTCCTGAAGGCCGTCCGTGCGGTAAAGGGTTTCGAGAAGTTCGGGGAGTTCCTCCCCGGTCACAATGTCGACATCGGGCGAGTTAGAAACGTCGACAGGCACGAGAGCGACGGGCGCCCCGGCCGTTTCAGGTGCATGTCCCCGCAGGGCACGGCGCAGGCGCGTGGCATTGCGCAGGATGCCCGAGAGCGCGCTCTGGCGCGCGACATCCGTGAGCGTGGCGCGAGTTACCTTCAAGCCATAGGCACGCATTTCCGGGGCTTCCATGGCGGGGGAGTTTTCCTGGCCCACGGGCGGCAGCTGAGCCGTGTCGCCAAGCATTATCAGGCGGCAATCCTCGCCGGAGTAGACATAATGGATGAGGTCGGTCAGGACGCTGCGGCCGTTTTCATCGTCGCCCGAGATCATGGAGGCCTCGTCAACGATAAAAACAGCGCCGCGCGAGGTGTTCTCGCGCGGAGTTGTGCCGCTCATGCCCGGGAGGGCGTGGCGGTAGATGCGGCGGTGAATCGTAGAGGCCGGTTTTCCGGCATAGGCACCGAAGACCTTGGCAGCCCGTCCCGTGGGGGCCAGCAGGACGGTCTCGACGTGGCGCAAGGCCAGCGCGCGGACGAGTGCGCCCGTAAGCGAGGTCTTGCCGGTGCCGGCATAGCCGTTGAGAATGAAAACCCGGTCGTAGCCGGGCAGTCCCGGCACGGGAGTGCAGAAGCGTGCAAGAGCAAGCGCTACCTGCATCTGCTGCTCGTTGGGGGTATAGGGCAGCTGGGCCAGGATGTCGACGGCGAGGTCGCGGGAGGTCATTTGAGGCTCCACTCCCAGCCGCCGTCCTTGGTGTCCTTGACCGCGAAACCGATCTCGGAGAGGCGGTTGCGGATGAGGTCGCTGGTAGCCCAGTCTTTATTTTTCTTGGCTTCGGAGCGCATTTCAAGCAGCAGGTCGACGGCATCCTGGTAGGGCTTGATGTCCTCGCCGGCAGCGGCCCCTTCGGGCAGCAGGCCGAGGATATCGCCGGCATAGGTGTCCATCAGTGCTTTCAGGGCCTCGATGTCGGCGGCGGTGGCGGTTGCAGTACCGTCGTTGATCTGGTTGATCACGCGGCAGGCATCAAACAGGGTCGCAATCACGACGGGCGTGTTGAGGTCATCGTCCATCGCCTCGCGGCAGCGGCGCTCGAGATCGGCCACGTCGACAGTGGAAGTTGCCGAGGGCTTGAGCTCGCCAACGCGCTTCCAGCCTTCGAGCAGACGCTTGAGGGCTGTCTCGGCACCCTTGAGGGCTTCGTTGGAGAAGTCG
>CAYVTB010000173.1:0-2319 GCA_964454365.1 uncultured Bacteroides sp.
TACAAGATTTCATCCAACATGCTGATGGACGAGGTTTACTCGATGCCGTTGCCGTCGCGATCGCTCGCGCGCTACGCGGCCTTCCTTGCCGACCATGTCGACAATGCCTATGTCTACCAGCTTGTCTACTCGGGATTCATGCAGTTTTTTGCCCGCAATCTCGTGGCTTACGATTTCAATCACATGCCTGTGAGCATCGTAGGCTCTACAGGCGTGCAGTTCAGCGATATTCTTCACCGCGCGGCCGATGATTTCGGCGTGACGATCGAGAAGGTGATACCCTATTCGATGCCCGGCCTTGTTGAATATCATGCAAAAGATTAACTTTTAAACAAATCTATATTTAATAGGTCCCACAATGATAGAAGCTATCAGCGGGCATATAGGCGCCTTGAATCCGACGGCGGCGGTGATCGATACCGCCGGCGGTGTTTCTTATCAGCTTAACATCACTCTTCCTACATTCACTGCTCTGGAGAGCCGGAGCGAGGCCAGGTTGCTGGTCCATGAAGCTATCCGCGAGGATGCATGGGTGCTTTACGGTTTTCTGGACGAGGAAGAGCGGGAGCTGTTCCGCGCTCTGGTAGGCGTGTCGGGGGTAGGGGCCGCATCGGCCCGGTTGATTCTCTCGGCCATTCCTGCGGCTGATCTGCGCGGCGTGATTGCCGGCAGCGACGTCGGTCGTCTCAAGACGGTCAAGGGAATTGGTGCAAAAACAGCCGAAAGAATAATTGTTGACCTTCGCGATAAAATAAAAGCGGACCCTTCTACGTTAATAGAGCAGACACGACCCGCCACTGCAAGCTACGACGAGGCGCTCGAGGCTCTGGTTATCCTTGGCTTCCCGCGGCCGGCGAGCCAGAAGGCTTTAAAAAAGCTGTTTGAGGCGACTCCGACCCTCACGGTCGAGCAGGCGGTGAAACGGGCCATGTCGATGCTATGAGACATGCGGGAGACAGTCTCCCGAGATGCCGGACAACGTCGTAATGGGAAAAGAAAACAGCAAAAATCTGCGCCAACGCGTGACAAGGCTGACGGCCCTTATTGTGGCCGCCGGGCTGCTTTCCGTGTTGTTCTTTCCCGCCTCGGGCCAGTACTACACTCCCGTGGTGAATCCTCCGGCTCCGGCCTTCTATCCCCCGGCGGCTCCGACCGATTCCTCGATGTTGCCGCCGATGCCTCCGGCTCCGACAGTGCCGCGCAACTATGAGGACCTGCTGCAGAACGAGCTGGGCTACGATCTCGCCACTCCGAGCAATATTACCACATCGGCCGAGTATGATCCCTCTACGGGATGCTATGTCGTGCGCACCCGCGTGGGCGACATCGACATCGCCACGCCGTTCATGCTCTCGGCCAGCCAGTATGAAGACTGGCAGCTGCGTCGCTCGATGCAGCAGTATTACCGCGAGCGCAACCTCGAGCTGATCTCCAACGACAACAAGCAGCCGTTCAATATCCTTGATATGAACTTTGCCCTCGGTCCCTTGGAAAAAATCTTCGGCCCCGGCGGCGTTCAGCTCAAGACTCAGGGCTCGGTGCAGATCTCCATGGGCATCAAGAGCAATTTCACGGACAACCCCTCGCTGTCGCTCAACTCCCGGCGCAAGACCTACTTTGACTTTGACCAGCGCATCCAGGCCACGGTCAACGCCAGCGTGGGCGACCGCCTGCATTTCAACATGACTTATAACACCGATGCGACCTTTGATTTCGACTCCAAGAACCTGCGACTCAATTACGAGGGCAAGGAGGATGACATCGTCAAGAGCATCGAGGCCGGTAATGTGTCGATGACCACCGGGTCGTCACTGATCCGCGGCGCGTCGGCACTGTTCGGTATAAAGACCAAGCTGCAGTTTGGCAAACTCACGGTCACTGGTCTTCTGTCGCAACAGAATTCCGAGTCGCGCACCGTCAACACCCGCGGCGGCGTGCAGACAACCAAATTCTCGATCAATGCCGACCAGTATGACCAGAACCGCCACTACTTCCTGGCACAGTTCTTCCGTGACCATTATGATGAGTTCGCCGCCAGGTTACCCTATGTCTCGTCGGGCGTTAACATTACCCGTATTGAAGTCTGGGTCACGAACAAGAGTGGCAAGTATGAACAGGCCCGCAACCTGGTCGCTTTCCAGGACCTCGGTGAGAATGAGGTGCTCGGCAGCCCATACTGGCGTCCCAATCCCTCCATCGATATACCGACCAACAACTCCAATGACCTGCTGCAGATAATCAAGACCGACTATCCCGGCTCGCGCAACATCAACACAGTTACCCAGGCTCTCGAGCCCTTGCAGGCCTACGGAATCGTCG
>CAYVTB010000174.1:0-2308 GCA_964454365.1 uncultured Bacteroides sp.
GTTGCCGACGATGTTGGCGACCTTGTTGAAACGGCGGTCGTCGAGGGTCTTCATCGAGTGGAGGATGCGGCGCTGGACAGGCTTCAGGCCATCCTCGATGCTCGGAACGGCGCGTTCAAGGATAACGTAGGAGGCATAGTCGAGGAACCACGAGCGGAACATGCCGCGCAGGTGGTGCTTGACGGTATCGTCGACCGCCGTGATAGGGTTGGGCACAGGGCGCGCGTCCTGCTCTTCGTCGGGAATAATATCGTCGGGGTTATTATTGAAGTCGTCGTCGATCATGGTATACAATTAGCTATGAGGCAAAGGTACAAAAAAAAGCCCGCACGGGCAAATTAATTTCGCGAGCGGGAAAGCAAGGGGCCGGGAGCGGCGGAAAACGGCTCAGAGATCGATGGTGAAAGTGTCGTAGACGACAGCCCGGGCGCCGTAGGAGCACTTCTGTCGCAAGAGACCGGGGTTGATGGCGCGGCCGTCGTCTTCATTTGAAGTACCGAAATCAAACCACCGGGCGCGGCCTTTATAGTCCTCAATGATACGGGCATAGATAGCAGGGACCACCGACAGCTCCTTACCGGCGGGCGAGGCGGCTGTATATTGGCTGTGAACGGCTGTCGGGCTGACGTAGATCACCACGCCGGCAAGCAGCTCGCCGTCGAGGACGGCCGTGTAGAGTCGGATGTTTTCGGGGAAGAGACCGTGCAGCAGCTGAATCTCCCCGAGGGTGTGAACGGGGTCGGCGCCATAGCGCGTGTCGAGCAAGCGGCACAGTACATCCCAGAATCCCGCGAAATCGTCGGAGGGACCTATAGCCATACCGGGAAGGGCAGCTGCCTTGCGTGCCCGCTGGCGGGAGCCCTGGTCGAAGGGGAGCGGGTCGTCAAGGTCGACGACGCTCGAAACAAGGCAGCGGGACAGGCGGCCACCGGCGCGGAAGATGGCATAGCGGTCTTCCTGGGCGGGACGGCGGTGATAGATATAGGGCATTGCCTTGTAGACGATGTGGCGGAAGCCTTCGGAAAGGAGCAGGGCGGTCATCTCGTCCCATATCTCGAGCATATCGAGGGCGTCGCAGCGACGGTCGGCAAGGATCCAGCCGCCGAAGGTGAGCCCGGCGTGGGACGACAGGACGTCGCCACGGCGGCAGGCGGGAAGAACAGCAATGAGCTTTCCGCCGTGGCCTCGTGCCATGAGCGAGAAGTCTTCAAAGCGGTCGGCATGGTAGTCCATGTAGCCGCGCCTGAAGAGGAAACTGCCGTTGCGCGCCCGATCGACGAACTCATCCCAGACGGAGGCGTCCGAGGGGCTGTATCTTACCACTTCTATCATATCAGCGCAAAGTTAACAATTTTCCTCGGCTGCTGCAAATAAAGAGTTATCGGCCTCGAGAGAGAGAAGGAACAACTTGGCGGGGAGACCGAGGCGGTAGCCGCCCGAGCCATGAGCGGCGACAACGCGGTGGCAGGGGATGAAAATCGAGAGGCGGTTGGCACCCAGGGCCGCGGCGACCGCCCGTTGGGAGCCTTCACGGCCGAGCCGGGAGGCAAGCTCGCCATAGGTGACGGTTGCGCCATAGGGCACGCGGGCGAGCTCGGCATATACGCGACGGCTGAAATCGGAACCGGCCCGGGGATCGAGCGGAAGGTCGAAGACGCGACGGCAACCGGCAAAGTATTCGTCGAGCTGGCGACAAGCCTCGGCAAGGATGGAACCGGGAGGCGGCGCCGTGAAACAGGCCGGCCCCGCCGGCCGGTCGCAGACTTGCAGACCGACGGGCGAGGCCGCCAGCATCAGCGGGCCAACGGGCGATTCATAAATGGTCGCCTCGAGAACGCAGGGACTCATTCGGTGAGGCCGGGATATTCAGAGCTGTAGCGCAGCATCTGGGGCATGTAATCCTCGCCGTAGGTCACCTTGACGTCGGTGATGATGCCATTCTCGTCGAAGGTGGGAACATAGACGGGGTTGACAAAGCCGCGATAGGGAGCGATGTCAAGTGTTGCATAGCGGGTGAGGACCTCGCGGTGGAGCTTGGGATCGACCTTGACGGCATATTGCTCGACAAGGGCCTCGCCGGCGGCGTAGTCGCCCTCGGAGCGGATGCGCTGGATCTCGGCAAGAAGTTCACCGAAGAGGCCGCGGAGTGCCTTGTAGTCGTTGATGCGGATATAGGTCTTGCCTTTGCGCTTGACGAGCTCGATGACCTTGTCTTTCTTGCCGTGCTCGTAAACCCAGGCGGCGATGAGTTGGCGGTTGCGCATGTGGGCTTCCTCGATGTCCTTGCCGGGCTCGATGCGCATGAGCT
>CAYVTB010000175.1:0-2286 GCA_964454365.1 uncultured Bacteroides sp.
ATATATGTAATGGCGCGACATAATGACACCGGACGCTGGGGCGAGAATCTTGCCTGCGAGAAGCTCGTGAGGGAAGGTTATGCGATCTGTGACCGCAACTGGCGAATGGGTAATTATGAAATTGACATCGTGGCCATGAAGGAGAATTTTGTGGTGTTTTGCGAGGTGAAGACCCGCAGTACAGGCGATATTGATCCCCTGGAAGCTATAGACGAAAAGAAAATCAGGCACATGGTGGCCTCGGCTGACGTGTATATGCAGAACAATAATGTGCATCATGAAGCGAGGTTTGATGTGTTCGGGATCAGCGGTGATCCCGGAGATTACAGATTAGAACATATAGAGGACGCTTTCTGGCCTCCACTAAAAAGATATTAAACATAAAAAGTACAACCCATGAAGAATAATGTACAGGGTAATCTTGCAGCCCTGAGAGAAGCAATGAAAACGAGAGGGGTGTCGGCGGCCATTATTCCGCAGGCAGACCCTCACATGAGCGAATATATCTCGAATCACTGGCAGGCACGGAGGATGCTGAGCGGTTTCAGCGGCTCGGCCGGCGATCTTGTGGTAACGCTCGACAAGGCCCTGCTGTGGACAGACTCGCGCTATTTCCTGCAAGCAGGCCAGCAGCTCGAGGGCACTGAAATCGAGCTGATGAAAGACGGCCTGCCCGGCACACCGAGTATATCGGACTGGCTTAAGGAAAATCTTCGCAACGGGGAGAAAGTGGGCATCGACGGCCTTGTCTTCTCGACGCTCGCTAAGGAGAATCTCGAAATGGAACTGGAGAGTGCCGGACTCGTTCTAGTGAGCGATTTTGATGTTCTTGATGAAATCTGGGAGGACCGCCCTGCCCTACCCGACGGCGCTGTGTTTATTCACCCGGAAGTGTATTGCGGCAAAAGCGCACGCACGAAGATAGAAGAAATTCTCGAGGGCGTCAAGAAAGAAGGAGCCGAGGGGATGTTTATCTCGGCTTTAGACGAGATTGCCTGGACACTCAACATCAGAAGCAACGACGTGAAATATAACCCCGTGGCCACTGCCTTCCTCTATCTTTCCAAGGATGGAAGCACCCTGCTGATAGACAGCCGCAAGGTGAGCGAGGAAGTTGCCCTGTATCTTGCAGAGCAGGGAGTAAAAACGGCAGAATACAGCGAAGTGAAGGCTTTCCTTGCCGGACTGCCCGCAGCCGCGCGCGTGCTTGTTGACCCGACCCGCAATGCAGCGGCGATAGTTGACCTGCTTGGCAACCGCGCCGTGAAAGCAGCATCGCCCGTGGCACTGCTGAAGGCATGCAAAAACGAGGCGCAGATTGCCGGTACCCGCGCAGCAATGCTGCGTGACGGCGTGGCCATGGTAAAGTCGCTTCACGAAATCAAAAGCAAAGTCACCGCCGGAGAGAAGCTGACGGAAATGGACGTGGCCGAGATCCTGCGCAAATACCGCAGCGCCGGCGAGTTCTATTATGAAGAAAGTTTCGGCACGATAGCCGGTTACGGCCCACACGGCGCGATCGTACATTACGAAGCCGACGAGGAAAGCAATTCAGCGCTTAAAGCCGAAGGCCTGCTGCTGATCGACTCGGGTGCACAATATCTTGACGGAACGACCGATATCACCCGCACAATAAGCCTGGGAGCTGAACCGACCGCCGAGGAGAAGCGCGATTTCACACTGGTGATGAAAGGACACATCGCCCTGGGAAGCGCCGTGTTCCCGGAAGGAACGACGGGCCATCAGCTCGACGCGCTCGCACGCCAATTCCTGTGGAAAGAGGGTCTGAGCTATCTGCATGGCACAGGTCACGGCGTGGGCCACTTCCTGAACGTGCATGAGGGCCCGCAGAGCATAAGACTGAATTATGTACCGACGGCGCTGCGTCCCGGCATGATAACTTCCAACGAACCGGGACTCTACCGCGAAGGCGTGCACGGCATCCGCTGCGAGAACCTCGTGCTGACAACCGAAGCAATGGAGACCGAGTTTGGCAAGTTCTACAAGTTTGAAACCCTGACCCTGTGCCCGTTTGACCGCAGCCTCTTTGACACCTCAATCATGAGCGACCAGGAAATCGAATGGGTGAACGAATATCACAGAACCGTGGCAGCCGCGCTGTCGCCGCTGCTCGAAGGCGCCGATAAAGAGTGGCTTCTTGAAAACACTAAAGAAATCAAAAGATAAAGAAATGGCTTTAATCATTCCCGTAAGAGGCTTTACGCCCGAGATCGGCAAGGATTGTTTCCTGGCCGAAAACGCAACCATCATAGGCGACGTGGTGAT
>CAYVTB010000176.1:0-2243 GCA_964454365.1 uncultured Bacteroides sp.
TTTCTTGCGGGTGTCGTTGTAGATTTTTATGGAGAAGATGATAGCCGAGCAGGTGAGCGTGATGATATTGGTCACTGCCAGGGGCCAGTTGGACAACAGGATGCCCTGGAGAATAAAGAACAGCGAGCCGAGGCCCATCATGACAAACGTGGGCAGCGCGATGCCGTCGGTGTCGCGGGTGCGGATCGTTACCACTGCCTGCGGCAGATATCCGAGGATCATGCAGATGCTGGCAATCCAGCCGAAAATGTTAATCAGGTCCATAGTAGAGAGTAGGGGATATGTGTGTTTTTAAAATGCAGGCTCCGGGGCGACCGGAGCCTGCGGGCAATGTTAGTTAGTAATCGTTATGAGGAGACGGTCAATATAATATTTCAAATTTCGGGCGCTTAAACCAAGGAGGTCCGGCGGATGTTTTCTCTGCAAGGCCGCAGTTATGGAATTAACACGGCAAAGATAGAGATTTATACTTATAACAACAAATTTTTGTTAAAATTGGCGCGAAAAAATTGCAGTAAAAAATTTTTTTAAAATTTAGGGCCCGAAATTTGTCCTTTCGGCGAAATATGTTTAAATTCGTGCGGTCCAACTAACATAACCATAAAATACTGAATAATAACCTCACAAATATTACTAAACTCTAAATATTATGAGTTATCTGAAATTTGATAAGAACCTGCTGATTAATCTGGATCAGTCCCTGCCCAAGGAGATGCTCCGGACCAATCAGGCCGGTGCGTATCACTGTACAACTCTTGTGGGATGCAACACGCGCAAGCAACATGGGCTGCTGGTCATTCCGATTCCGGAGATGGGCAACAAGCCCCATGTGTTGCTGTCTTCCCTGGACGAGACCGTGATTCAGCATGGCGCTCCCTTCAACCTGGGTATCCACCGCTACAAGGGAGGAGTCTACAGTCCTAACGGTCACAAGTACATCCGTGAGTTTGACTGCGAAAACGTTCCCCGCATGACCTATCGCGTAGGAGGTGTGATCCTCACCAAAGAGAAGATTTTCATTTCTCGCGAGAACCGCATTCTCATCCGTTACACCCTCGTCGAGGCCCACTCGGCAACTACGCTGCGCTTCAAGCCTTTCCTGGCTTTCCGAGAAAGCAACTCCCTGTGTATCGCCAACGATGCCATCAACCGCGAGACTGTCCCGGTCGACAACGGCATCGCCACATGCCTCTACGACGGCTTCCCGACCCTCTATATGCAGCTTAGCCACAAGCCCGTGTGGGTTCCAGAGCCCAACTGGTACAAGTACGTCGAGTATGTCAAGGACCTCGAGCGCGGCGTGCCCTATTGCGAGGACCTCTGGGTGCCCGGCTATTTCGAGGTGCCTATCCGCAAGGGCGAGTCGGTGATTTTCTCGGCCGGTGTCAGCCCGGTTAATCCCCGCAATCTCAAAAAAATGTATACGGCCGAGATCGAGTCGCGCACCCCGCGCACCTCTTTCTTCAACTGCCTGAAAAACTCCGCCAAGCAGTTCTATATCAAGGACGGCGAGGATATGTATATCATTTCGGGCTTCCCCTGGGGAACAATCCTTGCACGCAACACCTTCATGGCTCTCCCTGGCCTCACGCTCGCAATCGACCACCGCGCCGACTTTGAGGCAATCATGGCGACGGGAATGAAGGCCCTCAATAGTTTCATGACCGACGGCACGACATCCTCGCGCATACACGGCATCGATCTCCCTGACATTCCCCTTTGGGCCGTCTGGGCTATCCAGCAATATGCCAAGAACGAGGGCGCCGATGTCGCCCGCGAAAAATATGCCGGCGTCGTAAAGGATATCCTCGATTATATTCTTCGCGACGGCCATCCCAATCTTAAGGTAAATCCCGAGAACGGCATGGTGACCACTGCCGGAACCGAGACCCCCGTGTCCTGGATGAATTCCAACCACAACGGCCGTCCCATTATCCCGCGCTCTGGCTACCTGGTTGAATTCAATGCTTTGTGGTACAATGCCCTGCGCTTCGCTGCATCGCTGTTTGAGAACGATGCTGAGCACAGCGAAGAATATCAGAAGTACACCGCTGCTGCTGATCTGATGAAGCAGCCCTTCGTAGACATGTTCCTCAACGACAGCGGTTACCTCTTTGATTATGTCGACGGCAACTATGCGTCGCCCGAGGTGCGCCCCAACATGGCCGTGGCCATCGGTCTCGACTACTCGCCCCTTGACCGCCGCCAGCGCAAGAGCGTGCTCGACGTCGTCACCCGCGAGC
>CAYVTB010000177.1:0-2224 GCA_964454365.1 uncultured Bacteroides sp.
ATCAAGTATATCGACTACAAAGATCCCGAATTCCTCAAGAAGTTCCTCAACGAGCAGGGCAAGATACTCCCCCGCCGCATCACCGGAACCTCCCTCAAGTTTCAGCGTCGCGTGGCTCAGGCCGTGAAGCGCGCCCGCCATCTGGCACTCCTGCCTTATGTAACCGACTTGATGAAATAATCGCTAAAATCACAAGGAATTATGAAGATCATACTCAAGGAAGATATTCCCGCCCTCGGATATAAAGACGACGTGGTTGAGGTGAAAGACGGTTACGGCCGCAACTATCTCATCCCCCAGGGCAAGGCTGTTATCGCCAGCCCCTCCGCACTCAAAGTGCTCGCCGAAAACCAGAAGCAGCGCGCCCACAAGCTCGCTAAAATCAAAGCCGACGCCGAGGCTCTCGCAGCCGCTCTCGAAGGCATCAGCCTCACTATCGGCGCAAAGACCAGCTCTACCGGCACAATCTTCGGCTCTGTCAACAGCATCCAGATCGCCGAAGCTCTCGAGAAGCTCGGCCACAATGTTGACCGCAAAATCATTGTCATCAAGGAGCCCGTCAAGGAAGTTGGCAAATACACTGCCACTCTCAAGCTCCACAAAGATGTCAGCGTAGAGATTCCCTTTGAAGTAGTATCGGAGTAATCTTACCCGACACCGCTTCGCTCAACAAGCCATAACATCATGCCTCGGACGATATCCTTCACCGGATGTCGTCCGAGCTGTTTTTTGCCGGCTGAAAATGCATAAATCAGCATTTGTTGTGCAATCTTTGGGCGCAGTTCGGCGATGTTTTGTAATTTCGGCAAGATATGGCTGCATTTGAAGATTTTCTCAAGACGCCCTGGGTCTACTGGACCCTCCTGGCCGCATACGCAGGCACAATCCTGAGTATCGTAGGCATCATACTGTCTGAAAACCGCAATCCGCTCAAGTCGCTGGCGTGGATTACGGTGCTTATACTCTTTCCTGTAGGGGGTATAATACTCTACATCTTCGTAGGCCGCAGCATCAAGAACACCCGCATGATTTCACGCCGCAACCGGCGCCGTCTGCGCGAGCTCGCTCTTCCGGAGCAGGGCAACACCGACCTGACTATCTTCTCAGCCGAGGCGAGGCAGCAGATACAGCTGGCTAACTCGCTGACCGGAGCTACATTTTATAGCGCCAACAATGTGGAGATTTTCACCGACGGAAGCGAGAAGTTCAAGTCGCTGCTCCGCGATATCTCCTCGGCTCAGAGCTACATCAACCTGCAGTACTACATATTCAGCGACGACAAGATTGGCACCGCCGTGAGCGATGCCCTTATCGAACGCGCCCGCGCGGGGGTGAAAGTGAGGGTAATCTACGACCATATCGGCAGCCTGCACGTGAAAAACAAGTTTTTCAAGCGCATGACTAATGCCGGGATAGAGGTCTACCCCTTCTTTAGGGTCGCCTTCCCGCTGTTCGGCAGCCGCATCAACTGGCGCAATCACCGCAAACTTGTGGTGATCGACGGCAAAATCGGCTATATCGGCGGAATGAACATCGCCGACCGATATATTGACGGAGGTCATTTCGGCCACTGGCGCGACGCTCATCTGCGCATCACCGGCCCGGCCGTAGGCGCTCTCCAATATTCATTTGCCGTAGACTGGCGCTTCATGGGGCGCGAACTGATAGAGGAGGAGGTCAACGCTGTGGCAGAGTCGCCATCCACTGCCGACGCATCCATGCACATGCTCACCTGCGGCCCCACAAGCGAATGGAGCAACATCGCCTACCTGCTTCTCAAAACCATAGGCAACGCCAAGAAGCGGGTCTTTATCCAGACCCCTTATTTCCTTCCCACCGAGAGTCTACTCAAGGCCATTCAGGCCGCAGCGTTGTCGAGGGTGGATGTGAGGGTGATGATTCCCCGCAAAAGCGACTCCCACATACTCACCTACGCCTCGCGCAGCTACATCCAGGAATGTCTTCGCGCCGGGGTGAAGATATATCTCTACGAGCGCGGAATGCTCCACAGCAAGACCGTGATCGTCGACGACGATTTCAGTTCAGTAGGCTCTGCCAACATCGACTTCCGCAGCTTCGAGCACAATTTCGAGGCCAATATGTTTATCTACTCCCCGAAGGTCAATGCCGAACTGCGCCGCCGCTTCACCGACGACCAGCAGCACAGCTCGCGTGTGAAACCGGCCGAGTGGCGCGACCGCCCCATGCTCCATAAAGCCTTCGA
>CAYVTB010000178.1:0-2212 GCA_964454365.1 uncultured Bacteroides sp.
CGTGCCCAAGATAATCGACCAGGCACGCTTTGCCGAGGAAAACGCTGCTATCGAGGCTGTAACTGATCTTGCGAAGCTTGACGAGGCTGCCCACACATTTGCTGAACTACTCAAGCAGGGAGCCATTAAGGAAGATATTCCTGTCCTGTATATGGGCATGAAGGAGGCCGAGGCCGTCAAGCTCTTTGCCAATACCTATCTGGCGCTCCGTGTCAGCTACTTCAATGAGCTCGACACGTACGCCGAGGTTAAGGGTCTCGACTCACAGGCAATAATCGAAGGCGTTGGACTCGATCCGCGTATCGGCACCCACTACAACAATCCGTCCTTCGGTTACGGTGGTTATTGTTTGCCCAAGGACACCAAGCAGCTTTTAGCTAATTATGCCGAGGTGCCTCAGAACATGATGACCGCCATTGTCGAGTCTAACCGCACGCGCAAGGACTTCATTGCAGACCAGATTCTGAATATGGCCGGATGGTATAACTACAGCGACAACAACGGTTTTGATGGCAGGGAGCAGCAGCCGTGTACGATCGGCGTGTACCGCCTGACCATGAAATCCAACTCCGACAACTTCCGACAGTCATCAATCCAGGGCGTAATGAAACGAATCAAGGCAAAAGGAGCTCAGGTCATTATCTATGAGCCCACCCTTGAAGACGGCACGACGTTCTTCGGAAGTCTTGTTGTCAACGACCTCGACAGATTCAAAGACCTTTCACAGGCAATCGTGGCCAACCGTTACGACTCCAGCCTCGATAACGTGGCCGACAAGGTCTATACTCGTGACATCTTCCGCAGAGACTGATGGGGGTGAGGGAGAGGATATTGTTGTGTAAGCCGAGGATGTGCGGGCGGGAGATGGATTTTATCCGGGACGCGCTCGCCGAGGATTGGGCTGTGCCGATGGGGCCCGATGTGACGGCGTTCGAGAAGGAACTTGGCGCGTTCATCGGTGCCGATAATGTTGTCGCTCTCGAATCCGGAACTTCGGCTATACATCTAGCACTCATTGCCTGCGGCGTCCAGGCCGGCGATGAGGTGCTTGTCCAGTCCTTTACTTTCTGTGCCTCGACCAATCCCATTAAATATCTTGGGGCTACACCCGTGTTTGTTGACTCGGAGCGCGAGACGTGGAATATGGATCCTGATTTGCTGGAATCAGCGATTAAGGATCGCATTGCCTTGACAGGGCGGAAACCGAAAGCAATTATCCCCGTTGCCCTCTATGGGATGCCTTATCAGATTGAACGCATCCTTGCGGTTGCAGAGCGTTATGGTATTCCTGTCATAGAAGATGCTGCAGAAGGGTTTTGCTCGCGGTATGACGGGAAGATCTTGGGGACTTTCGGGCGATATGGTGTCCTAAGCTTCAACGGCAATAAGATGATAACTACATCGGGAGGCGGGGCACTTATTTGTCCGGATAAAGAAACGGCCGACAGGGTCAAATGGTATGCCACGCAGGCGCGGGAAAGCTATCCTTATTATCAGCACGAAGCTGTAGGCTACAACTACCGGCTTTCAAATATCTCGGCATGTATTGGTCGGGCTCAGCTCACGGTCCTACCCGAATACCTCGCGCACCATAAGCACGTTCAGGAACTCTATTGCCAGTTGCTTAAGGATGTCAAGGGCATAAAGATGCACTGCAATCCCGGGCCGGAGTATGATTCCAATTTCTGGCTATGCACGGCCACGCTTGACCCGGATCTCAAGGTCAAGGGTCAGGAAAACGCCTACAAGGAGGTGATAACCGGCGCAGTGGGAGGTGCAGCCGGTGTGACGCATGCAGCCAAGACTGCAACGACTGATTGCCAGCCCAATGACAATGTCGAGGCGATGCGCGTAGCCCTCGATGCCGCCAACATTGAGGCGCGACCGCTGTGGAAACCTATGCACAAGCAGCCCGTCTACCGCGACGCACCGGCCTATGTCAACGGCGTGAGCGAGTCGCTCTTCAAGGTAGGCCTCTGCCTCCCCGCCGGTCCCTATGTCACCGACGACGACGTCCGCTACATCGTCGACACCATCAAAGCGAATATTTTAGCTTAAACGACTTAGCAATTCACCCAAAGACAAAGCGGCGCCGCGGGAGACGATGAATCTCTCGCGGCGCCGCTTTTTTTACCTGCCGACTTGCAGGGGTGGACCACCTTTTCACCCGGAGGCATAGCTCTTCACTGGGGACGCGTTCATAATATCGCGT
>CAYVTB010000179.1:0-2171 GCA_964454365.1 uncultured Bacteroides sp.
ATGGCTCTTGATAGTGATGCCGCGTTCGCGCTCGAGATCCATGTCGTCAAGCACCTGAGCCTCCATGTCCTTGGAAGCGATCGTGTTGGTGTATTCAAGCAGGCGGTCGGCCAGGGTGGATTTACCGTGGTCGATATGGGCTATTATGCAGAAGTTCCTTATATTTTTCATCTTATTTCTTTGGTTTGGGGGCCATTGCTATTGCACTGAGGCGATGTTCGAGCTCGGTTGATGTCAAGCGGCTCACGAGGCGCCCGCGGTGGGCTATTGAGATGTTGCCGGTCTCTTCCGAAACTACGACAGCCACAGCATCGGTCGCCTGGGCGATACCGAGAGCCGAGCGGTGACGCAGACCCATGTAGCGTGGCACGTTGCTGTCGTGGCTCACGGGCAGGATGCATCCGGCGGCTGCCAGTCGGCCGTTGGCAAGTATCAGGGCGCCGTCGTGCAACGGTGAATTCTTGAAGAAAATATTTTCGATAAGACGCGCGTTGACGTCGGCATCGATGATGTCGCCGGTCTTTTCATAATTGTCCAGCGGAATACTCTGCTCGATAACGATGAGGGCGCCGGTCTTGCTCTTGCTCATGTTCATGCAGGCATATACCACCGGCATAACCCATGCCGTCGCCGATGAATCGCTGTCGGCGCGATGATGATGGAAGAGTTTACCGATGAATTGCCATCGTCGGTGAGATCCGACCTCGACCAGGAAGCGCTTGATCTGATCCTGGAAAAGTATCACGAGGATCAGCAGGCCGATGCTCATGAATTTGTCCAGGATGGTACCGGTGAGGCGCATTTCGAAAATTTCCGACGCGAGAACCCATAACACGATAAAAGCCATCACTCCGTAAAAGATATTGATCGTTCCCGACTCTTTCATCAGTCGGTAGACATAGTAAAGCAGCACCGCTACCAGCACTATGTCGAGTATATCTTTTATTCCGAAGGGAGGCATGGACAGGATGGTTTTTATTTTATACTTTCAGGGCATCGACAGTAGCCTGATAGACTGCAACAGCCTGCCGGGCAGCTTCAATGTCGTGGACTCGCAGGATCGCTGCCCCGCGGTCCATGGCAAGAACATTGAGGGCAGTGGTTGCCTCGAGCGCATCATCGGCTGTCGTGCCGGTGACGCCCGTTGCCATCGACTTGCGCGACATGCCGACGAGAATCGGCCTATGAAGCAATTTGAGCAGGTCGAGATGAGCCAGCAGCTGATAATTCTGTTCTTTGGTCTTGCTGAACCCGAAACCTGGATCAACAATCACGTCGTTGACTCCGAGAAGAGCCAGTTTCCCGAGCTTTTCGCCCAGTTCGGCTAGAACGGCGGCTGCTACATCGTCATATACCGCATATTCCTGCATGTCCTGTGGAGTGCCGCGCATGTGACAAAGGATATAGGGCACTCCGAGCTCGGCGACAGTTTCAAACATTGCCTCGTCGAGATTACCGCCCGAAACGTCGTTGACAATATCAGCGCCCAACTCCGTGACAGCCTTGCGGGCGACCTCGGCACGATAGGTGTCAACCGATACTGCAACTTTATCGCCGGCAATCGCTTTGACAATCGGCAGCACGCCCTCGAGGCGCTTTAATTCTTCCTCGGCCGTCGGCTGCTCGCTTCCCGGGCGGGTCGAGCATGCCCCCACGTCAATAATGGTGGCGCCGGCAGCTACCATCGCAGCGGCGCGGGCGGCGGCTTCAGCTCCGCCGTCAACGCGCGAGGCGCTGTAGAAGGAGTCGGGCGTCGCATTGATTATACCCATCACCGCCGGGCGGTCAACGGTCATCAGTCGTCCTTTGAGATTGAGGGTAAAAGCTTCCATTATCGTTCGTTGCGGTTTATCGGTTGGCGCGTTTGCGTTCCAGTTCGTCGAGGATAATCTTGCGCAGGCGCAGGTGGTGGGGCGTAACCTCCACATATTCATCTTCCTTGATGTATTCAAGCGCTTCTTCGAGCGAGAATACAACCGGGGGAATGATACGGGCTTTGTCATCGGCTCCCGATGCACGCATGTTGGTGAGCTTCTTGGACTTGGTCACGTTGACTACAATGTCGTTGTCCTTGGCGTTCTCGCCCACGACCTGTCCGGCGTAAACTTCTTCCTGAGGGAAGATGAAGAAGCGGCCGCGATCCTGCAGCTTGTCGATAGCGTAGGCATAAG
>CAYVTB010000180.1:0-2051 GCA_964454365.1 uncultured Bacteroides sp.
AAAAAAATCAAGAATTCCCCTATGAAAAAGTTCATCTCATACATTATTATATTAGCGGCGATGCAGACGGCATGGACCGCGAAGGCCGAGACAGTCGAACCACTGCGCTACGGCGACTTCGAGCAGTGGGTGACACGCGACATTCACGAAAGCGGTATCATCGGCGGCAAGCACAAGAAAGTCTATGCCATCGGTCCCAACACTACGATCGTAGGCAACAAGCCTTATACCCCGACGGGAGGCTCGCCCTGGGCATCTTCCAACGTCATGGCCCGCGTGGCCGGCATCACAAAGACATCCAACGCCGTCTACCCCGACAACCGTGAAAGCGGCGGCCGCTGTGCCAAGCTCACAACCGTGATTGAAGAATGTAAAGCCATTGGCATCGTGAATATTAAGGTATTGGTCGCCGGGTCGATGTTCCTGGGCCGCATGCTGGAGCCAATCAGCTCCACCAATGATCCATATTCAAAAATGGACATGGGCGTGCCCTTCACCAAGCGTCCTGATGCCCTCTGTTATGACTACCGCCTGGTGATCCCCGAGGGCAACCAGCGCATCTATTCATCGGGCTTCTCAAAGCAGCGCACCCTTCCCGGCCACGACAACGCCGAGGTTATCATCCTGCTGCAGCGCCGCTGGGAAGACGCCGACGGCAACATCTATGCCAAGCGCGTAGGCACAGGCTGCGAGATCCTCGATCACTCAACCTCGGGCTGGGTCAATCACCACCATCTGCCTGTCCACTACGGCGACATCACGTCGGAGCCCTATTATACCAACTATATGCAGCTCATTCCCGAGAGCCACAGCTACTATGCCCGCAACTCCAAGGGCAAAATGGTGCCCGTGAAGGAAGTGGGCTGGGACGCCCCGGACGCCACTCCGACCCACATGATCATGATGTTCTCGGCCTCGAGCGGAGAGCCCTACACGGGCACACCCGGCCTCACCCTGTGGGTCGACAATGTCGCCCTCGCCTATTGACGCGCGACATTTATTTGCAGCGGTTTAAATTTTTTGTTACCTTTGCGATATATAACCCAAGATTCACGAAAACATGGCAAAGAAAACATCAGAGAAGGGCTCGCCGCGACGCAGTCCCCGCCGCCCCAAGCAACTCCCGATAGTCAAGAACGATCCCTGGCTCGAGCCCTACGCCGAGGCCATCACCGGACGACATAATGACGCCATAAACACCGAGAAACGCCTCACGACCGAGGCTGGATCTCTGGACGACTTTGCCAACGCCCACCAATACTTCGGGCTCCATCGCCTCCCCTCGGGAGAATGGGTGTTCCGCGAGTGGGCCCCCAACGCCACCTCCATCTATCTCAAGGGCGACTTCTCGGGCTGGGAAGAGCGCCCCGAGTGGCAGCTGCGCCGTCTCGACGGCGGGGTGTGGGAAGGTAAATTCCCGGCCGACGCCATTTCCCACGGCCAGCAGTACAAGATGATGGTTCACTGGGACGGCGGCAGCGGCGAGCGTATCCCCGCCTATGCCACCCGCGTGATGCAGGATCCCGAGACCCACATCTTCTCGGCCCAGGTGTGGGACCCCGCTACCCCCTACGACTGGAAAGTCAAGGACTTCGTGCCCGACACCAAGCCGCTTCTCATCTATGAGTGCCACATAGGCATGGCCCAGTCGACCGAGGGCGTGGGTACCTACGAGGAATTCCGCACCAACGTGCTGCCGCGCATCGCCCGCGACGGCTACAACGCCATCCAGATAATGGCTATCCAGGAGCACCCCTACTATGGCTCCTTCGGCTACCACGTTTCAAATTTCTTTGCCGCTTCGAGCCGCTTCGGCACTCCCGAGGAGCTCAAGCATCTCATCGACGACGCCCACGCCGAGGGTATCGCCGTGATCATGGACATCGTGCACAGCCATGCCGTCAAGAACGAGAACGAGGGCCTCGGAAGGCTCGACGGCTCGGGCGACCTCTACTTCTACGGCGACGGACGCCGCGAGCATCCCGCCTGGGACTCGCTCTGCTTCGACTACGGCAAGAACGAGGTGCTTCACTTCCTGCTGAGCAACTGCA
>CAYVTB010000181.1:0-1997 GCA_964454365.1 uncultured Bacteroides sp.
GGCGTCGGTTCTTCCTTAATTTCAGGCTCCTCATTTTCATGGGAGCAGGCGGCAATGGTAAAAGACAGGGCCATCAGCAAAGTCAATGTTATAATACGGATTCTCATTTGTCAAAGTTTTTGTTGAAGAATTCAACGATGCGGTCAAAGGGGATAATATCTTTTTGGTCATATAAATCTGTGTGACAGGCACCGGGAATAATTACAAACTCCTTGTTGTCCCCTTTGAGTTTATTGAATGTATCCTTGCCAAAATAGAATGAATGGGCTTGGTCGCCGTGGACAATCATGACGGCATTTTCCAGTTCGCCGGCATACTCGAAGAACTTGAAGTTTAGGAACGGGAGATTGGAAGTAACGTTCCAGCCGTCATTTGAGTTGAGTGAGCGAGGATGGTAGCCGCGCGGAGTCTTATAATAAGCGTAATAATCCTTCACGAATTGAGGTGCATCGGCCGGAAGCGGGTCAATAACTCCGCCGCCAAGTTTATAGAATCCGTTGCGGTAGTCCTCGGTGCGTTGTGCAGCCATTGCAGCACGCTTGGCATTACGTTGCGAGGCGCTGTCTTCACTGTCGAAATAGCCGTTGGCGTTCACGCGGGTCATGTCATACATGGTTGAAGCGACAGTGGCCTTGATGCGGGGATCATTAATGGCAGCCTCTATAGCGGTGCCACCCCAGCCGCATATTCCTAAGATGCCGACTCGGTCGGTATCTACGTCATCGCGGGAAAGCAGATAGTCTACTGCAGCGCTGAAGTCCTCGGTGTTGATGTCGGGTGACGCTACATATCTCGGCGTGCCTCCGCTCTCACCGGTGTATGAGGGATCAAAGGCTATTGTGAGAAAACCTCTTCCGGCCAATTCCTGAGCATACAGGCCTGAGCTCTGTTCCTTTACCGCTCCGAAAGGTCCGCTCACGGCAATGGCCGGCAACTTGCCGCTTGAGCCCTTGGGCTTGTAGAGATCGGCTGCAAGAGTGATGCCATAGCGGTTAACGAAAGTGACTTTTGAGTGCTCAACGTTTTCACTGAGAGGAAAGGTCTTGTCCCATTCCCCGACGAGGGTGAGATTTTCTGTTTTCATGATATTGTCGTGATTTTGATTTTGTGCAAACGATTGAAGCCCCATGGCAATAACAGCCACGGCGCCGATAAGAAACTTTTTCATGATTAGATGTATTTGATAAATTTAGCCGGAACTCCGCCAACGAGAGAATTGGGCTCTACATCCTTGCCCACCACTGCGCCGGCGGCCACGATTGCCCCGTCGCCGACGGTCACGCCGGGCAGAATCGTGACATTGGCCCCGATCCACACTCTGTTGCCAATCTTCACCGGCCGGCAGGTCATGTCGCCGCGACTGGCTGGATCTTTGGAGTGATTGACGGTGCATATCGTGCAGTTGTGGCCGATAAGGCAGTCGTCGCCTATTGTAATGCCGCCCCAGTCCTGAAAGGAGCACCCCATGTTGATAAATGTGCGAAGCCCTATGGTGGTATTCAGACCGCAGTCGGTATAGAACGGTGGAAAAAGGCCGAAGCCATCGTCAAGAGTCTGGTCGATCAGCTCAGACATTAACTCGCGAAGTCCCTCCGGTGAGTGATATGAGTTGTTTATGTTGGCGGTGAGGCGCAGGGCTCGCTGACTCAGCGAGTGCATGGATTTATGAATCTCGCTGCCGGCAACTATGAGCTTGCCTGAAGCCGCATAATAGAGGAATTCTTTGTCAGTCATATATCGCTTGATTTTGATATTGCAAAATTACTGCATAATCATTCAAGCCTTTATACCAGACTTACAGATAGATTAACCAAGATTCCCGAAACCCCACAAAAAACACGCCCCTTCGGATTACATATATCTACTATACAGAGTTAGAAATAATATGGTCTACCACTATTCCGACAATAAAACTGTCATCGGCTACTAACTTGCAGCTATAGGAAATTGGACGAGAGGAAAAACATTATGGTCAGAGGGGAAATATACCACTTGGG
>CAYVTB010000182.1:0-1950 GCA_964454365.1 uncultured Bacteroides sp.
AAGGGATATGCCACCTGCAGGCCGCAGGCGTCGAAGTAGCGGTAGCCTACCCATACGTCTTCCTGATATTCGGTGTAGTCGACGTTGCGTCCGCCCTGCTGACCGAGATAGGGCCAGTTGCGGGCCGAGGGATAGTGGTCATAGCCTCTGGCAAGCGTCATGGGCAGACGGCCCGAGGGATTGACCTTGCCCGAGATGATGTCGGCGACAGCGTCGCCGCACTCCTGTCCGGGGAACCAGGCCACGACGATTGCGTCGGGCTTCTCGCTCCACGATGCCATCTCCATGGCTCCGCAGACGTTGAGCACCACGATTACCTTCTTGCCGGCGGCGTGGAAGGCGTCACACACGCGGTTGACCATGGCTTTTTCGGCTGCGGTGAGCGTAAAGTCGCCGTCGACTGAGCGGTCGGAGGTCTCCCCCGATTTACGGCCGATCACGATGACAGCGGCCTCGTTGGCAGCGGCCTGTGATTTAATCAGGGCTGTGGCGCCTGAAAGATCCATTTCGGGGATGACAGTGCGGTGATATGATATCTTCATCCAGTCGGGGCAGTCGGTGATGTTGTCGAGTACGGCCTCCTGAGCTGCTATATAGTGGCGGTAGACTTCGGCGAGCTGCTTGTCGATACGGTAGCCGGCGTCGGCAAGACCGCGGTCGATGTCGACGATATGCTTCTTGTTGACGTTCGACGAGCCCGTGCCACCGGCTATCGATTTGTAGGCCGTCGAGCCGAAGAGGGCGATGCGTGTGCCCTCGGGGAGAGGCAGGGCTGAATCGTTGTTTTTGAGCAGTACCATGCTCTCGCCCGCAAGTTCACGTGATAGTGCCGCATTGGCGTCGAGGTCGGGAGTCGATTTGGTCCAGCCTTTGGCCGAGATTGATTTGGCCACGAGGCGGAGCACATCGCCCACGCATCGGTCGAGCTGTTTCTCTGACACCTTGCCCGAGCGCACGGCTTCGATGATTTCCTGCACACGCTCCTCGTTGCCGGGCATGATGAGCGGACAGCGGGCGTTGAGTAGACCGTCGGCCGGACGCCACACGGTCCAGTCGGTGAGAGCGAGGCCGTCGAAGCCCCATTCATCGCGCAGCAGGGTCTGCATCAGTTCGGTGTTGGTCTGGGTGTACTCTCCGCCAATTTTGTTATACGAGCCCATGACGGTCCAGGGCTTGGCGTCGCGCACCACCATCTCAAAGGGGCGCGCATATATCTCGCGCAGCGCGCGGCGGGTCATGCGGGCATCGTTGACCTTCTTGCCGGTCTGCTGATTGTTGGCTATGAAGTGTTTGAGGCTCGTGCCTATGCCTTGAGCCTGTACGCCCTTGATGAGTTCTGACGCAAGGGCACCCGTCAGTAATGGGTCTTCGGAATAGTATTCGAAATTACGTCCGCACAGCGGGTTGCGCATGATGTTGACACCCGGGGTGAGGATTACGTCCACACCGTAGGCGCGCGCTTCGTCGCCCATCGCTTCGCCCTGTCGGCGGGCCATGTCGCGGTTCCATGTGGCCGCGAGAGCAGTGGTCGACGGAAAAGCCGTGCAGTATGTCGCATCGCCCTGCGCGTCGCTTTGGGCTGATGCTGCGGCGACAGGAAGGCCGTTTTCGTCATATGTGACGATGTTTTCCTGCCATGGTTGAGGATTGATGCGTATGCCGACCGGACCGTCGGCGAGGTTGATCGAGGGTATGCCTTTCTCTTTGATTTCGTAGGTCCATCCGGCTGCACCGGGTGTGTAGTGGCTGATGTCGGAGTTGCATCCGCCGACGCCCACAAGCAGACGGGCCTTCTGCTCGAGTGTGAGTTGCTTGATGGTCTTATCGACTGTCGCGGGGGTAATGACCGGGGCCGCCCATAGACCTAAGGCAGAAACAACTGCCGTAAACGTCAGAAAAAGTTGCTTCATAGAGCTGATTTTAGGTAAGTTATAGGAGAGTGTTGCGACC
>CAYVTB010000183.1:0-1836 GCA_964454365.1 uncultured Bacteroides sp.
TCGGCGCAGCAATCGCAGCAATCGGCGCAGGTATCGGTATCGGTAAAATCGGTGGCTCGGCCATGGAAGCAATCGCCCGTCAGCCCGAAGCAGCAGGTGACATCCGCAGTAACATGATCGTTATCGCCGCCCTTATCGAGGGTGTTGCCCTCTTTGCCGTAATCGTCTGCATCCTCGCCCTCTTCGTATAATCCGTTTCACTGCAAGAGGTATATAAACCAATCAAATAACAGGTAATGGAACTTTTCACCCCCGACTTCGGCCTTGTCTTCTGGATGTTCGTGTCCTTTGCCGTGCTTTTCTTCATCCTGTGGAAATTTGCATGGCCGGTCATCCTCAAGTCAGTCGACAAGCGAGCCGATCTCATCGACAAGGGTGTGGAATATGCCCGCGACGCTAAGGAGCAGCTCGACAACGCCCGCCTCAGCGCTCAGGAAGTTATCAACGAAGCCCGCCGTCAGCAGGCCGACATGATGCGCGACGCCGACCGTATCAAGACCCAAATGATCGAAGATGCTCGTCGCAGCGCCCAGGTCGAGGCCCAGAAAGTGATGGACAACGCCAAGCTGCAGATCCAGCAGCAGCAGAAAGAGGCTCAACTGCAATTCCGCAACCAAGTCAGCGAGTTTGCTCTGGATATCGCCTCCAAGGTGGTGAAGAACCAGATGAAGGACTCGGCCGAACAGACCAAGCTCGTTAACACCCTGCTCGACGATATCGAGAAAAAATAACAATTGTCAAGAAGATGAATCAAGGTCTTATTCCGCGCCGCTATGCCAAGGCACTCTACAAGGTCGCTACCGAGCGAGGAGTCGCCGAGCGCATGTATGAGCTTATGAACAGCCTGTCAGCGACATTTGAAGCCGACAACGGTCTCCGCTCGGCAGTCGACAATCCATTTGTGCCGGTTGCCGACAAGACATCGCTGCTTATCACGGCCGCCGGGGCAACCGACGCTGATACAACCTATGTCGACTTCTTGAAACTGCTGGTCGAAAACCGTCGCGTCGACATCATCGAAGCCATCGCGCGCGCCTATACCGACCTTTATCGCAAGGAAGGTAACATACGCCGCGTTGAAGTGGTGTCGGCCGCTCCGCTCGCCCCGGAGGCCATGGAGCGCATCCGTGCCCTGGTAGCCTCCAATATCAAAGGCGCATCAATGGAATTCTCCTCCCGCGTCGATCCCGCCCTCATAGGAGGCTTTGTCGTCAACATCGACAATCAGCGTCTCGACGCTTCTGTCGCCAACGAGCTCAAGGAGCTCAGGCTTTCTCTTATCAGCTAAATAAGTAAACCTTAATCCCCGCCATCAGCCCACAATGATTAATCCAAGCGAGATTTCTGAAGTCTTAAAACAACAGCTCGAAAGCGTTAACACCAAGGTCAACTTTCAGGAAGTTGGTCAGGTGCTTGAAGTCGGCGACGGCGTAGCACACGTCTACGGCCTCGATAACGTCCGCGCCAATGAGCTCGTCGAATTTGAAAACGGCGTAAAAGGCGTCGCCCTCAACCTCGAGGAAAGCAACGTCGGCGTCATTCTGCTCAACAACGTCGACAAGGTGACCGAGGGTATGAGCGTTAAGCGCACCGGCGAAATCGCTTCTATTCCCGTGGGCGAAGGCCTGCTCGGTCGTGTCATCAACGTCCTGGGTGAACCTATCGACGGTCGCGGTCCCATCACCGGCGACCTGATGCGTCTTCCCCTGGAACGTAAAGCTCCCGGTGTAATCTACCGTCAGCCGGTTAATCAGCCGCTTCAGACGGGTATTAAAGCCGTTGACTCGATGGTGCCCATCGGCCGCGGCCAGCGCGAGCTCATCATCGGCGACCGCC
>CAYVTB010000184.1:0-1600 GCA_964454365.1 uncultured Bacteroides sp.
TCTTAACGCCATCATGCCGCTAATCGAAAAAAACAACAATGAAAACGGATCAGACGATGAAAACAGTTAAGCAGATACCCCACCCCCGGTTCACCTCGGCCCAAAAATTGAAGCCGCTGGAAATGAATGCCATCCGCTGCCAGCGACGGCACACTATCCTGACGCCCGAGCAGCTCGACCGCCTGGCCCGGTCCAAGGACAAGCCTGCCGAGGACTGATTGTTATTATCCGGCCTCGGATTTCGCCGAAAAATGTGTAAATTTGTCCCCGGAGCTCGCAGACAGTGCTCCGATCAACGGACATGAAACGACTACTCTTAATACTGATCACGATGCTTGGCCTCTACTCTTGCGGAGCTGCCGGCAAGGCCCCCTATACCGATATGGATGTCAAGGACTTCGCATCCTTTATCTCGGGCAACGGCGTGCAACTTGTCGACGTGCGCACGCCCGAAGAATTTGCCGACGGTCACCTCGCCGGTGCACGCAACATCGATATTTTTGACAAACATTTTATCGAGGACGCCACGGCGGTTCTCGACCCCGCGAGGCCTGTGGCCGTCTATTGCCGCAGCGGAAAGCGTTCGGCCGATGCTGCCTGTCAGTTGGCCGAGAAAGGCTACCGCGTCACCAACCTCGACGGCGGCATCCTGGCCTGGATTGAGAGCGGCGAGCCTGTTGAGAAATAACAGCTTGGGGCAGCGGCTATGGTAAAGATACGCAAAAGCACGGGCTCCGACATCGACGGCATCATGCGATGCTATGACCTCGCGCGGCAGTTCATGCGTGCCTCGGGAAACGACCTGCAGTGGATCAACGGCTACCCGTCGCGCGAGTTGGTTTCACAGGATATCGCCGATGGAATCAGCTACGTTGGCGTTGACCACGACGGCGCGATAGCAGTGTCATTTGTCCTGCTACCAGGCGAGGATCCCACCTATGCCGTGATCGAAGGCGGCGCGTGGCTCAACGATTTACCCTACGCCACCATCCACCGCCTCGGCTCCTCGGGTAAATACCGCGGCATGCTGAAGCTTTGCGTGGACTATTGCGCGTCGATAATCGACAACCTTCGGCTCGACACCCACGAAGTCAACCACGCGATGCGCCACGCCGCCGAGCGCCTCGGCTTCACCCTCTGCGGCACCATCCACTGCTACGACGGCACCCCCCGCCTCGCCTACCAAAGATACAATCCTAAACCACTCACCTAATACTCCTGCAAGTACAATAAATATAATGCGCCCGGAGGGTGCATTGGTCATGGTTAGCCTTAGGCAGCTTGCGCCTGAGGTGGAAACGATTTCTTTTGCCTGAGTGTCGAAGACATGATATCGTGTCTCCGACACTCAGGGCTTAGTGGGGAAAATCACAACCCGCCACGGCACTGCATTTGCATCATTTCAGAATAAAATTAAAAATTTTCAGCTCTAAATTTGAAATCTATTGACAAGCCTTGAATTATTTTGTAATTTTGCTGTCGCAGACCGCATCGCAGAAGCCCCGGTCTGGGGTAAAGCGAGGCGGGAGGTAGAGACATAATTAAAAAGCGTTTATCCGCGCTGATTCTTGACTCTTCGGAATTCTCGCAAAATTCATAT